>NZ_CP161824.1:0-189330 GCF_040804525.1 Klebsiella sp. Shm-1 | reverse complement strand
GCGCTTCGCGGCTATAAATGCTAACACGAGCTATTTCTTTGCACTGGATGATGAGTTTCACAAGCTGATTGCAAAGTGCGCTAACATGCCAGAAATATGGCTGACGCTGCACGGTGGTACCGGGCATCTTGATCGGGTTCGCAGGCTGGCTTTCACAGTGGAACAACACTATGAATCAGTGATCAATGAGCATGAAGCGTTGTACCATGCTGTTCGTCGCGGAGATGAAACTTCAGCCGAAGAGCTGATGACTGTTAATCTTGAAGTATATGACAGCCTTATGATCCTGCTCGATAAGCACCGGCATTATTTTGAAAAAGATGATGCCATTTTATCCCGTCTGGATTCAAAAAAAGGATTGCGTCATTTGCTCGGGTAATAAAAAAGAGGCTGTCGCCTCTTTTTATATTAATGTGATATCTGCCCAATAAATTGTCTTGCTCGTTCGGATGTCGGGTTAGTAAAGAATTCATCCGGCGAGTTAATTTCGATAATTTGTCCTTTATCCATAAATACAACTCTGTCAGCTGCTTTTCTGGCGAAATCCATTTCGTGTGTGACGCACATCATGGTTATTCCACTTTCGGCCAGTGATAAAATAACATCCAGTACTTCTTTCACCATCTCAGGATCGAGTGCTGAAGTTGGTTCATCAAGCAACAGAACCTGGGGTGTCATGCACAACGCACGAGCAATCGCGACGCGCTGCTGCTGGCCGCCTGACAGCTGACTGGGATAGTGGCTCATCTTATGAGACATGCCGACTTTGTTCAGAAATTTAACTGCACGCTCATGAGCCTCGTTTTTCGACACTTTCAATACCGACTGGGGAGCCAGCATGCAGTTCTCAAGGGCTGTCATATGCGGGAAAAGATTGAAGTTCTGGAAAACCATACCCGTTTCACATCTGACTTTGTCATCACCTGATCGCGTCACGCCTAAATCGGTACCGTTTACGACCAGCTTGCCTTCCTGATATTTTTCAAGTCCATTCACACAGCGAATGAGCGTTGATTTCCCGCTTCCGGACGGGCCGCATACAACGACTATCTCACCTTTGCTGACAGAGAGCTCAATATTCCGCAGCGCGGCGTAATCGCCATACCATTTATTGACGCCATGAACTGCTGCACGATAAGTTTGTGATTTTCTTTATCAGTCATTTTATTCTCCGGACCTTCAGGCCCTGACCATGTGTCTTGTCAGACGGTTACTGATTTTCAATACCAGGCGGCGAATGATTTCTACAATGGCCAGGTAAATAATTGCTGCCCATAAATAAACCTGGAAATCGAAAGAGCGTGAAAAGGCAAGCGCGGTGGTTCCCATCACTTCCATAACCGTGATGGTGCTGGCGATTGCTGATGACTTCATCATCAGTACCAGCTCATTTCCCAGAGGGCGCAACGCGACAATGGAGGCCTGAGGAAGAATGATTTTCAGAAAACCGGAGGTCCGTGTCATTCCTAATGCATGAATGGCTTCATGCTGACCACCTGGAACCGACTGGATCGCACCGCGCCAGATTTCAGCCTGATATGCCGCTGTATTTAGCGTAAATGTGAAAACGGTACACCAGTAAGCTTCACGGAAGAACCACCATAAACCGAGCCCCTGTAATTCTGCCTGAACTGACCTGCGCCGTAGTAAACCAAAAATGTCTGGGCCAGTAGCGGTGTGCCACGGAAAAAGTAGATGTAAGCAAGAGAAACTGACTTCAGTATCGATGAGCCAGACATACGCAGCATCAGGATTAACATTGACAGGATCGCACCGGCAAAAACTGATGTCAGTACTATCTGAAAGGTAATGCCAAGACCGTTCAGCATGCGGGGACCGTATTCCTGTAAAAGCTCAAACATACTTACCCCCTGGCGTAAAAGCGATTGGCTCTGCGCTCAAGGAAACTCAGAATGAGTCCTGATACAGAGGAAAATACCAGATAAACGGCACATGCGAGCGCGTAAAAGAAAAAAGGCTCTTTTGTCGAATTTACCGCTATATAGGTTTGTCGCATCAGGTCTGACAGCGCAATGACGGAAACCAGCGAGGTATCTTTCAGCAGCACCAGCCAGACATTGCCAAGACCCGGCAGAGCGGTTCTCCATAACTGAGGAAGCGTTACGCGGAAGTAACTCGTCCTCGCAGACAATCCCAGCGCGTAAGACGCCTCATATTGTCCCTGTGGGATTGCTCTTAATGCGGTATAAAAGATTTCACACGAAAAAGCTGCGAACACGACGCCCAGCGCAATCAGGCCAGCAATAAAACCATTAATCTGTGGTGTTTCCCAACCGATAAAATCGCATGCCATCTTAATCGCGAGCTGCGAGCCATAGAAAATAATAAAGATGGTCAGGAGCTCCGGAAGTGCACGGAAAATCGTGCCATAGGCAATGCAAAATCGTTGCACCCATTTTTTATGGCTTAACATTCCGCTTGCCAGCAGCAGCCCTATAACCAGACCAAACGGCAGCGTTGCAACCGCAAGTTCAATTGTTAACAGTGCTCCGGACAGGATGGGCTTCGCCCATCCTCCATTCCCGAATGACAGATAATTCAGGTATTCACCCATACGGTACCTTCTGCTTACAAACAGGCTTTACTTAATCGAAAAGTCGAAATATTTCTTGTTGATTCGGTCGAAGGTTCCGTCAGCAATAATGGCTTTAATTGCCGCATTGAACTGATCGCGCAGGTCCGCATCGGATTTACGCACGCCTACGCCTTTTCCTACGCCAAAGTATTTTTCATCGCGAACATCACCACCCACAAATTTGCAGCATGCCCCTTCAGGAGACTTCATCCAGTCAGAGAGGATTGCAGCATCGGAAAACACGAGATCGATTCGACCGTTAGCAAGATCCATGTTGGCATCGTCGACGGTTTTATACATTTTGACGTCGGTATCTTTGAAGTTGTCCTCGAGATAGGTCGCCTGAGAGGTCGAGCCCTGCACACCAACAGTCACGCCTTTCAGTGAAGCTGGTGTGGTTTCTTGTATGTCACTGTCTTTAGTCGCGATAAAGCGGGCCGGAGTGGCGTAATACTTGTCAGTAAAATCTATCTTCTTCTGACGCTCAGGGGTAATGGACATACTTGCCACGATTGCATCATATTTGCCAGACATCAGCCCCGGAATCATGCCATCCCACTCCTGCGACACGATGTTACATTTGGCTTTCATCTTTTCGCATAGTGCATTAGCAATATCGACATCAAAGCCTGTCAGTTTGCCATTGGCAATGTAGCTAAACGGTTTATACGTACCCTCTGTAGCAATGCGGATTTCTTTCCATTCCTTAGCCATTGCTGCCTGAGAAGACAGGCCTGCTACTAACATGATCCCTGCAAGAACAACTTTAATAACTGACATGGCGACCTCACTATGTGTTTTGATATACTGATATATCAATATGCAAAGGGCGTGCCACTTAAAGATCGGTTCGTGCAAGGCTATTACACAGTTGGAGGTTTTAAATATTCTCGTACTTTTGCACCATTCAGAGGCAAAGCAACCCCAAAAGAGTGCACGTTCGATATACAACTTGAGCAATCCATGCTTGCTGCCAGCTTTACATCATTACTCATCGCATCTGTTACTTCGATACAGGACGAAGCAATCTTCCGGGAACTGGATAAGATGGAAAATCCATTAAGTTTTTAACAAGACGGTTGGTCAATCCATTATGTACTGGAACAGTCATTAGAGGTGAATTTGCTACAACACTTTGCTGTTAAGCACTATAAATTTTCCAAAATATTAACGTCCGCTTCACGCCCTGAGACATTCGACAAGCTTTTTATGGCTTCAGTAAGGGCGACTTTCGCGCTTCCAGTGCCAGCAAGTATTTCGCTTCGTCGTACCGGGTTTTGGTCTTCCAACAACGGTAAATGATCCTTATCCATTTAAACGCCAGAGCCCGGATAGCTGATTGATGCGATTTCCCTTTTTCTCGCTGGCCCTGGTAATAAAGTCTGGCCCAGTACGATGAGTTAACCGTCTTCGCAGTCCATTCCACGAATGTCTGTCGGACGAACTTTGCGCACTGCCAACGCCAGTGTACCCAGGATTTTTGACCACTTCGCTCGGTTACTGGTGCGATACCAGCGTAGTTTTGAATTTCTTCTGCGCTGTTGAAGCGGTCGCGGTTATCACCCAGTGCAGCAAGCATCCGTGGGCCCATACACGGGCCCATCCCAGGGAGTGATTTGAACAGTTCTGCATCCGGAAGCGTATCGAATAAGGATTCAATACGTTCGTCGTAGGTTCTGATTAGGTCGCCTGCCAGTTTGATTTGGGATGCAAGTGCTGTTGCCATCAATGCATTTGCCTCGATGACAGTTTTATCTGTGGTCAGGGGAATAGCGCTGGCAATACTTGCAACCCGCTGTTCGGTATATGCAACAGCAGGACCACCTTTAGCGTTCATAAAATGACGGACAGTATCGCTGCGAGCCCGTTTGAGTTGTTGCAGGCTCGGCCAGCGAATGATTAGCTCGCAGAACAGTGAGCTGTCCCGATGGGAGAACCATTCCAGGGGCTGGGGGTAATACTGCTTAAGCGTGTTGATGAGCCGATTAACAAAGCGACGCTTGTCTTCGACCAGCAGTCGGCGCTGCTCAACTAATTGCTGGAGTAATCGGATATCCGGATTGTCGGCTTCAATGGCTTTTATCTTGTGGGGATAACGTAGCATCAGGTCTAATGCCAGCTTAGCATCCTGCGGGTCATCCTTCGCACCGCTGGGCCAGAAAGCCTGTCGGTAGCGGGCCAGTGACAAGGCGTGTATTGGAAAAACAGTGACAAATGGGTACTTCTGGAGGGCATACACCACCGGGCCTTTCTTCAGCTCAACGGCAATAGCAATCCTACCTTTCACCCTCTGGTGTAACTCATTGAGCCAGATATCAAGCGCCTCAGGCGTATGTTCAATCACATGGAATATGCGATCACCGTTTTTAAACTGAACGCAGACATCATGTTTTTTATCCGCCCAGTCCAGGCCAACATGAGCAGCAAACTGATCTTTCGCAGTCATCACCAACTCCTTTTATCGGGGATTGGTATGCATTCCACGCTCTTCGAAAGAAATATAGTCAGCAGTTTTTCTGCATGCCCTGAGTATTCGTTAGCGAACGTGGAGCACTTACTGGCTCGAAAGCAAAGCGGCAATCATCAAATCACATGATTCTGGCACAATATTCGTAACCAATAAGCGCATACCCTGAATCACTTAAAAGTGTAACTCTCAGGGTGTGAATGACTATATCTGGCACTAAGCAGACGTTAAGACTTACAGCATCGGGAAGCTTCTGAATGCCGCGTCAGCGGCATGGAGGCGCCAGCTGAAGCTGCATGGAGTACTGCGGGCAAATGGCGCCGTCGCCCGGCGCAGCCTGCTGCTGTTTTGACAGGTTCTGCCTATCCCCCCCTTCCCTTGTATCTAACAGTTTGTGGTGATTAGCTACCACCACTGAAGCAGAGTGAGCCGCCCCCTTCCCTTAAGGTCAGAAAAGTCGGCACCGCTGAACCTTGATTTGCAGCACATGGCCCTCCGCTTCACCTTTCACGCCAGCACATCAGGTTGAACGGTTACCGGGAGCTCGACTCCGTATGTACAAGGCGAACAGGCGTGACGGTTTATGTGAGAGGAGTTTGACCATGTTTCCAGTCGGCATTGACGTAAGTAAAAACACCCTGGATCTTTGCATGCTTTATGACGGTATCAAAGGACGCATAAAAACCCGTAACATCCAGAATAACAGACATTCAGTTGAAAATATTCTTCGCTGGCTCAGGCTTCAACATTGCAGTCCGGAAGATGTTCATGTGGTAATGGAAGCTACCGGTGTTTATCACGAACGGCTGGCCACTGAATTACATGATGCCGGTTTCCGGGTTTCTCTGGCCAACCCTCACCGTAGTCGGGAGTTTGCGCGTGGCATGGGAATCATGACAAAAACGGATAAGGTGGATGCGTATATGCTGGCCTGTTACGCATTCCTTAAGAAGCCACACCGCTGGGAGCCGCCGGCACCCGAAATCAGATATCTCGGTGCACTCCTGCGACGGCGGGATGTTCTGCTGGGTGATGCCCTGCGTGAGGAGAACAGACTGGAAAAATACCTGTCGACAGACACACCTGCAGATATTATCAGTTCCTGCAGGCGTATGGCGCAGCTTCTGCGCGAGGAGATAAGTAATATCGAGCGGCAGATAAAAGCACATATCAAAGCCAGCCCTGCACTGAGGCGTGATTATACACTGCTGACCTCAATTAAATCGGTTGGTCCCCAGCTGGGGATGCATATGCTGATCGTGCTTCGCAGCCATAACTTTGTATCGGCTGAGCAGGCTGCCGCCTTTCTGGGCGTGGTGCCGATCGAGAAACGCTCAGGCACATCGGTCCGGCGCCGGCCGCGGATGTCGAAAATCGGCCCCCCTCAGTTGAGAGCGAAGCTTTACATGTCCGCCCTGTGCGGAAAAATCTACAATAAGCGAATGCGTAATATTTACGATGAGATGTGCCTGCGGGGTAAACCTAAAATGGTGGCCATTGGCGCGCTGATGCGGAAACTGGTGCACTGGTGTTATGGCGTCCTGAAGACCGGAACCGTTTTTAATGACGAAGACCTGAAACCGGTACTGTCAACCTGACTATACCAGGCTGGCATTAAACACAAGGTAACGCTCACTGCAATAAGTGAGCGCAGTCCGTTATGAGCGAACAGCGGAAGTTCGGAATGCATACTTACTACGATGCATGTTAAGCAATGGGGAGCAGGTCACCTCTCCTGTGATAGAATCGGCTGATAATGTAAGTGCAAACACATGCTGAGGGATACTCATGAACGGGATTAGTTGGAAAGGCTCAAATAAGCAAGTTGAAAAACAATTGGTGGCACAATTTGAAAGTCTAGGGATAGATTATTCAAATCCCGGTTTTTATGATGATCCTAATTTCTTGAGGCAGGAAAAAAAGGATCCACGCTTTCTCGAAAAATATGCTTTGTATGTAGAGTCTAAACATTATGAGGATGAGTACTTAGAAAGGGCGAAGAAATCTATAATAATTTGTGCTGAATCCTTACATAAGGCTATTAAGAAAGATGGAAGACTTGGAGCTTGTGTTGACGTGTCTAGTATGCTGAGTCGAATGCTGGAAGAATTGGGTATTTGGAGTTATGTAACCAATTCAGCGGTTAAGATTGATTTCCCTCAGTCATCAAAAATTGAGCCCATCTGGTTTTGGTCACCCTCCGATGGAAGTGGGATGGCAGCAGCACATGCCATTGTTGTTGCACCACCTTTTGCAATCGTAGATTTAACCATCAAAATGCAACCGTACCAACCAGGAGTCAATAGGTATCTTCCAGAAATAGCATTGGTTACAGATTATACTAACGGTCAATGGGAACCTGAAGACGTTATTGAGCATGACACCCTAAATATGTACGGTTTAAGCGGTGATGCTGCTCGTAAAGCTATTCAGAGCCAACTAAGGCCAATGTATGAAGTGATGAATACATTCCCGTGCCGGATAGCAACATTTGGAGAAACCCATATTAAGTATACGACCATTGCTATCGGAGGTTCATTAGAACCTCTGAGCGGGATCTTAGGCTATAAACCTAATGGCCAAACTGCACTAGAGATTTTTCAAAATGATATTATTCCTCGATTAAGTTGAATAAGTCGTTTAAAGGGGCCGTTAGGATATAGGGCATTATTGTACGTTTAGCGCTTACCAAACTGACCCAGGTTGCTAATCACTTAAGTTCTGATCTTTAAGTTACAGCCCACACGGAATGCTCTTCCTATTTCGAGATATTCAGCTCTCGCGGCACCGGTCAGCTGCTGCGACTGCTCAGTAAACTTGGCCATATTGACCTGCTCCTCGTTGATTAATATACCGCGATGTTAGTAATGTATTGGAGTCCGCTTGGAAAACGGAAAATATCCTACGTTAAGCCTGCTTTTTGAGCTGGGATGACGGGCAGCTATGAGCGAGAAGCAGAAGTTCACAATTGGTGATGGCATTGTAAGCGCACCCGTTTTAGTTCCACGCACTTTTTGAGATTTCCGGGGTTTCAGCCATCAGCCGGTATTCTTCCGGCGTCAGGTTATTCAGGGATTCGTGGGGGCGCTCGCCGTTATATTCAGCCAGCCAGCGCTCTGTAATTTCCCGTGCTTCATTCAGTGTTCTGAACAGATAAAAATCCAGTATTTCTGTTCTGTATGTCCGGTTGAACCGTTCGATAAAGGCGTTCTGTGTTGGCTTGCCGGGCCTGATAAACTCCAGCATCACACCATGCTCTTCTGCCCATTGTGCCAGCGTCAGCGAGACCAGCTCCGGACCGTTATCCATCCGCATCTTCAGCGGATATCCGCGGTTTGCCACGATCCTGGCCAGCACTCTGACAACCCGCTGCGCCGGGATATTCAGGTCAATTTCGATCGCCAGCGCTTCCCGTTTATAATCATCCACCACATTGAAGGTCCTGAAACGTCTGCCACACACCAGCGCATCGTGCATAAAATCGATGGACCAGCTCTGGTTCATCGCCTCTGGCGTCGCCAGCGGAGCCGGATTGCGCACCAGCAGGCACTGTTTTCCCTTACGGCGAAAATTCAGTTTCAGCAGGCAGTAAATCCGGTGAACGCGCTTATGGTTCCAGGCGTTGCCCTGCCTGCGAAGGACCTGAAAAAGCTTTTTTAATCCGTATCGCGAATAGCGTTCAGCCGCCACGGTCAGCGCCATAATGACTGACTCATCACGTTGCGTATCCGGCTGATAACGAAATACCGTCCTGCTCAGCGACAATATCCTGCATGCCTGGCGTAAGCTCATGGCAAACTGCGCGGTCAGATAGCTGACCAGCTCACGCTTTATCGCTGGTTTTAAAGCTTTTTTTCAATAACGTCTTTCAATGCGCGGCACTCGAGGCTCAGGTCCGCAAACATCTGTTTCAACCGGCGGTTTTCATCTTCGAGGTCCTTCATCTTTTTGATATCAGAGGCTTCCATACCGCCGAACTTCGCTTTCCAGTTGTAGTACGAGGCCTCAGAAATCCCGGCTTCGCGGCACACATCTTTGACGGTGCGTCCGGCTTCGACGGACTTCAGAACGGCGATGATCTGGTGTTCGGTGAATCGGGCTTTGCGCATGGCGATCTCCTCCAGGAACATAATCAGTATGCAGGAAGATCTCTAAATGTGAATGGTCCGCTTTACCGGGATGCTTACATGAGCACGGGGTCACAATGGACTTCTCCCGCCCCGGAAAACCAACGGATAACCCGTTTATTGAATCATTTAACGGCAGTCTGCGGGATGAATGCCTGAACATTCACTGGTTTCTCTCGCTGGAAGATGCGCAGGACAAACTCGACAACTGGCGCAGGGAATATAATCATGAGAGAACGCATTCATCATTAAATGACATGACTCCGGCTGAATTCATCCGAAGTCTCCGGAAAGACGAAGATCTCTGATTTAGCACTGCACTGATTTTGGGCCAAGGTCAGAAAGACGAAGATCTCTGATTTAGCACTGTACTGAATTTGGGCCAGGGTCACCCCAACCAAAAGATAAAAGTAGCTTTTGCGGCGTAAAGGGCTTCTGCCCTGATGTTCTTCATCCTGGGATTTTAATATTGACCCATTAACCGGACAGAAATCATCCGAATATTTTATTTAACTTCGCCGCACGCTACGTGAAATCTGAGGTACTCACCCCTCCGATTTTCTTCAGATTTCGCGTAGCGCAACCTGAGCGAAAACCACTCGAAAAGTAACTTTTGGACTGATTTATAAGCCGGTTACTTCCATTTTGGAGATTAACATTACATTAACACATGGAATAATCGTTATTATTCGAACTGTAACTAGGATGTTGCATACCTCTTGAAGCGATGAAAATATGAGCATATTTCTCATTATTCCTGAATCCATACATTTTTATTGTTTTTATAGCGACATATTGAAACTCTGTTTTATTTAATAAGTATCAATTTTATAATCAATTTCTGTTATTTTATCGCTATTGACATTTACTATTGTGACTATATCCAATAATATTAGATCACTTACATCTGAAAGTGACAGTGTCACGGATTGTGCACCCAGAGAGACCCTTTTCGTGAAAAAAGTAGTTCACTCCCATAACGAAACGTGGGCTTCTTTTTTGCAGATCGTATGTGGATGTCTTCAGGTAGCAGGAAGGAAAGTGATGCAGGCATGAAAGGATGACAAACCGGCAAAGGGGCTGCTACTGCTCCATATTCAACAAACCACCCCTGGTTAGTTGAATCCTTTGCCGGTTTTCCTGACAATACCAGACAGGTAAACTTTTTCCATCAGATTTTCTCGTCAACATGTTGCATTCATAGTTTTTCCATAATTGGATGCTTTTGCAGGACAACTACGGTTTTTATCCTTTCGTGCCCGGTAAAAAAAATAGTTAAATAGCGATTTCACCCTTTTAAAGGAAAAATTGTCCTCAGGCTCACAGTACTATAAAAGTATCAATAATCAGGAGCCGGTAATGACTCCAACTTATTGATAGTGTTTTATGTTCAGATAATGCCCGATGACTTTGTCATGCAGCTCCACCGATTTTGAGAACGACAGCGACTTCCGTCCCAGCCGTGCCAGGTGCTGCCTCAGATTCAGGTTAAGCCGCTCAATTCGCTGCGTATATCGCTTGCTGATTACGTGCAGCTTTCCCTTCAGGCGGGATTCATACAGCGGCCAGCCATCCGTCATCCATATCACCACGTCAAAGGGTGACAGCAGGCTCATAAGACGCCCCAGCGTCGCCATAGTGCGTTCACCGAATACGTGCGCAACAACCGTCTTCCGGAGCCTGTCATACGCGTAAAACAGCCAGCGCTGGCGCGATTTAGCCCCGACATAGCCCCACTGTTCGTCCATTTCCGCGCAGACGATGACGTCACTGCCCGGCTGTATGCGCGAGGTTACCGACTGCGGCCTGAGTTTTTTAAGTGACGTAAAATCGTGTTGAGGCCAACGCCCATAATGCGGGCGGTTGCCCGACATCCAACGCCATTCATGGCCATATCAATGATTTTCTGGTGCGTACCGGGCTGAGAAGCGGTGTAAGTGAACTGCAGTTGCCATGTTTTACGGCAGTGAGAGCAGAGATAGCGCTGATGTCCGGCAGTGCTTTTGCCGTTACGCACCACCCCGTCAGTAGCTGAACAGGAGGGACAGCTGATAGAAACAGAAGCCACTGGAGCACCTCAAAAACACCATCATACACTAAATCAGTAAGTTGGCAGCATCACCCCCTGCATTGTTATCGAGCCAAGTCAAGAAAGCCCACCAGCATGAGAAGGGTTGCAATTCATTGTTTCATCGTGATGAGTACGGCATAAAAAGTTACTTTTCTGCTTTGCTCATCCCATAAACTTCCAATGTTTACGGAATGTGATATTATTTCTGTCACTCAATCGCAGTTAGTAAACGCCCAATGTTTTTCAATTCGGACAAGCCTGTCCGAGTCCAGCCTGAGCAATAGCACATATTTCTTTTTCTGATTGTTTACCTTCTTTGGCTTTCCCCAAAAATTCAATTAGTTGGCCGACAATTGCGAAAAGATATATTTTTAGTTCGATGTATAGACACTTCCCAAAGGCATCCCGCCGCTGGTGGTTTTTATGTGACACCGGGCAGGAGCGCCAGGCATCATGACAGCGCCCTATCCTCTCTTGCTTCACTTCCTGTCAGGTTTAAGACGACTATCAAACCGGAACGGTATCTGTTGAGCCTTCTGCACGATCCCGTAAAACTCAGGGTGCTCAGGATTTAACAGATAGTTGAACTCTACCGGCGATAAGGCTGAGGGAACACGCAGTGCAACCGAGCTCCTGGTAAATGACCAGGCATCTCCGTAATCAGCCAGTTCCTGAGGCGCATCCTCATCAGCCCAGTTGCCCGGTAATTCATCCATGTTTGCGCTTTGGATCAGTTCATCAGGCACATCGATACTCAGTAGCGTGAAAGAGTCCATTATCTGTGCCGCATGCAGGTGTACCAGCGTCTCCAGCATCGTTAGTGATGCCGTTTCGGAGACATATACCATTGACACCCCCACGCTATTCCAACGCCCACCAGCCTCTTTCGCACCATATCCGGTCCAGGCCGTAGAAAGATACTTTGTTTTCGTCAGCCTGTAGAGGATCACGAGTACACCCCATGCTCCAGACGCGTAATCAGCTTAATGACCTCATACGCTCCTGTCTCGGATGCCATCAGGTCTGCTGGCACTTTCCAGCTCAATGCCCGGTTAGGTTCGTTCAACCACTTCTGTGCGGCTTCCTTGTCGCCTTCAAACAAATCTACCGCCCGATCAATGACGCGGATAATCCGTACCAGACGTTCACTTTGTTCCGGGTTAAAACGTGCCTTCACACTGCGGCTAAACGTGGTCGACGGGATACCGGACATTTTTCTCAGGTCATTCTGGGTTATTCTGGCCCAGTCAGTGATCCGATTCGCCACCTTCCCGTCCAGGCCTTCATTGATTTGGCCCAGAAGCGCTACGCCATCAGCATTATTTAACCCGGCAACCTGCCAGAGGCGCTGTGGTCTGGCTGGAGTTGAGGACAAACTAAATGTTTTCATAGCTAACCTCCATTTGGTTCTTACATTATACCCAAATGGTAACACTAGAGCAAATATCAACCACCAGCAGACGGAAGGCATTTTTCCTGATTGCGATACCTCAGAGGGTAGCGATCGGTATCGAGTCCCACCTCGTTGTGTAGGCTGGAGAGAGCATATCTCTCTTCATTGACCACGCCGGTGCGATGCCACGACCGGCAAACCATACTTTGCCTTTGCCTGAGTTGTTTATCGTATCCAGTACGTTCATGAGCGCGTCACTGTTTGCATACGACCTCCCTTCATCAAATAACGATAGCTGGGTAACTCCGCAGGGACGGAAATCGTTGAGCATGACACCTGCCTTTGCATAGTTATGTCCGTCTTTCCAGATTTTATCCAGAGCCCGGCCCGCCGCCGCGATAATGTCCCGCGTATCACGTGATGGAATGCAGAGCTGTTCGCTGGAGACTTTGCTGTAATAGGGTTCATGTTTTGAAAAAGGCGAGGTTTTTATGAAAGCTGATACCTGACCGCAGTACTGACGTTCCTGGCGCAATTTTTCCGCAGCACGTTCAGCATACTGGCAAATTGCCTAGCGCATGGATTCATACGTTGTTATACGCCCCGAAACATCAAGAAAAAGATTGTGCTCATTAAAAGCTTTCTATTGAAATTGATAGAAAAAAGAGGCTGCATAGCCTCTTTTTTTTCCTCACTTCTCATCCTTTAGGGGGGAATGGATCTTTTCCATAGGAGTCTCTATCCCTGATTTGTCCATTTGGTCGATGAATAACCAGTTCACTTTCCTGATTGCGGGAGATTGAACGAGCCGCATCTATTGCTTCCTGTTGTGTACGATGGGTAGATGTTACCCGTTCATTACCCTCTCCACGTACAGCCCACTCACCATTGTGCGGTACAACATGTTGGTTCTTTCCCATGAGGTTTCCTGACAAGTGTTCGACACCATGTGGTGCCATATTAAATAATAAACACTATATATTGCGTTTCATTTGTGATGAGTCACATTTCCTGTTTTCAACAAAAATACAGAAACATCTTGCGGAGGCGCTGCCCTCCGTTGGTTAAATTAATGCAATTAATATCAGTATGTTAAGGAAAATCCGCAGTGGTGTTTTATCAAACGTAAAGGTGCCATTTTCGTCCTGAACCGTGGCGGAAAAAGCGTGGCTGGTGACCAGCAGCAGAGCTGCGAAAAGTGTACGTAATGGTGTGTACATATGAATTGCCTGTATCGGGTGGTGCTTCGCTTACCCGACCTGCAAAAACAGAATACAGGCCGGGCAACCGGGGTTTAGAACTTCAACGCCCCCTGCATATACAGCGTGCGCGGCTGACCTGCGTAGATGCCTTTGTTGTTGTCGTCGTAAGAGCGGATGAAATAATCCTGGTCGAAGATATTTTTCACGCCGAACGCAAGGTTCAGGTCTGCCATCTGCGGACCAAAGTCATACGCCACGCTCGCGCCCCAGAGCATGAATCCGGGGATGCGGCCGGTACTGCCATCGGCGCTCTCTTTAACAGTGTTGGCGTTATCCGCAAACTGGCTGGACTGGAAATCGCTGTTCAGGTTGAACGTCCAACTGCCTAGCTTGTAATCCACGCCCAGCGTGCCTTTGTGTTTCGGCGAGAACGGTACTTGGTTGCCATAGGTGTCGCCTTTCTCGCGGATCTCGGCATTTACGTACGCATAGCTTGCATAGACGGAGACGTTATCGAGCGTGGGCGTCAGCGTGCCGAGGTCATAGCGGACCAGGGTTTCCAACCCGGTATGGCGCGTTTTACCCCGTGCGGTCACGGTGTCGTTGGTCTGGTTGGAGTGGTACTGATTATTAAAGTTAATCAGGAACAGCCCCATTTCTGCCGTCAGCGCGCCATCGTCATATCGGGTTCCGAGCTCCCAAGTTCGTGCTTTTTCCGGTTCCACATTGCCGCTTTGCACAGCCTTGCCAATTTGGCTGTACTGTACGGTGCCGAACGAGCCTTCGGTGTTTGCATAAAGATTCCAGCTGTCAGTGAGGTGATAGAGAACGTTTAACGCCGGAAGTGGGGCGTTGTAGCTCACTTCCTTATGCGTGCCTTTGATGGCGTTGTTCTGGTATGACTCGATATGTTCAAAGCGCATACCTAGGGTGATCGACCAGTTGCCAATGTCGATTTCGTCATCCAGATACCAGGCATGCGCTTCGGTACCGGAACGGGTGTCACGATTGTACGGGCTTGAGCTGGACGGTAGCTGCCCGCTGCTGGTGGCGGTGTAGTAACGCATTTCGTGCGTGGATTCATTCACATACCGGTAACCGACGCCCACCTCGTGTGCGCTCGGGCCGACCATAAAACTCTGGCTGTAGCGCGGTTCAATGCCGCGTACCCAGTAGTTACGCGGTGAAAGGGTGATGTGTTTGCCCTGTTCTAGGTAGCCACTGCGCAGGGTTTCGGTGTAGAAGCCCTGAATATTGAATTTATGCTGGCTGTCCGGCTGGAACTGATAGCCGAGGCTTGCCAGCTTGCGACGCCCCCAGAAACGATCGTAATGGCGCGTGGACAGCCAGCGGTCGGCGTTGTAATCCGCGCGAGACAGGCCGCCGGGCATGTCGGCTTCACCGTCGTAGTATTGCAGCAGGCTGTTGAAGGTATGCACCTCGTTCGGCGCATATTTGCTTTTCAGCATCAGGTCGTCGATGCGCGTTGCGCTGTGCTCGCGCCAGTCGCTGCCGCGAGTGCCGGAGTAAAGCAGGGCGGTACCAAAACCGTTATCCGCCGTGCCGCCCACCATCAGATTGTGAGTCTCTTTTGGGTTATTTTGTGAGGACGTCGGGCTGAGCTGGCCTTCCACGCCGGCTTCGATGCCGAAGTCTTGCGGAATGGTGCGGGTGACAAAGTTCACCACACCGCCCACGCTCTGCGGCCCGTAACGCACCGCACCACCGCCGCGTACCACGTCGATGGCGTCCATATTCCCGAGTGAGACAGGCGCCAGTGAAAGCTGTGGCTGGCCGTAAGGGGCAAACGGTACGGGAATACCGTCCATCAGTACGGTTGAACGGCTGGCAAGGCGCGGAGTCAGGCCGCGAATACCAAAGTTCATCGCCAGATCGTGGCTGCCGGTGCCGTTGTTTTCCGGGGCAGTGACACCAGGGATGCGATTCAGCACATCGCGAATGGTCGTCGCGCCGGTTTTGGCGGAATCCTCACGGCGGATAACGTCACGCGCGCCAGCATGTTCGAAAACGTCGTTTTCGCGCGCATCCCCTAGCCAGTCGCCCACCACGGTCAGGACATCTTCTTTGTCGAGCGAACCCGGTGCGATATCAACCTGCGTTGCGAAGGCGGATAACGATAACCCGGCCAGCGGCAGCAGGCTCAGGCGAATTGTGTAAACCAAAGGTGTTGTTTTGCGAAAAACACGTAAAGTCGTCATACCTTCTCCATCATCATTTTTGTTGTGTTTATCTATTAGTCGAACGAGAAGGGGAAAAAGGACAATGGAAATGAGAATTATTTTTCTTATACGGCAGAAATATTGACCAAGCATTGCGTAACCAACTGAATTTTAACTGTAAGTGTCTTAGCGATAACATTCAGGATGGCATCAGTATTTTTCAGCGGGAAGGTTCCACTCAGGCGCAGTCCGGCCACTGCTGGATCACAGCGTAGCACGCCATTGCGATAACGGCTCAGCGTGGCAATCATCTCACCCAGTGGTTTGTCGCTGAAGCTCAGAACACCCTGCGTCCATGCGGCGCTTTCCTCATCCGTTGAGGTTATGGCACCAAATTCCGACGCGCTAAACTGCAGGCTCTCGCCAGCGCTAACAATGCTTTTTTCCTGCGGACGGTTTGCCAGTAAGACTTCAACAGCGTGTTGTTGAACGGCAACGCGCGTGACGTTGTCCTGCTAGTAGACGGTAAATTCTGTGCCTAACGCGGTGAGTTGACCCTAGCGGGTCATCACGCGGAAAGGTCGCTGCTGAGCATCTTTTGCGGTGGTGATAGCAATTTCGCCGTACCAGAGGTGGACAGCGCGCTGATGTACATCAAAAGGAACGTCAGCTGCACTTTGTGTGTTGAGCGTCAGCTGCGAATCATCTTCTAGCAGCTGATGGCTGACCGCGCCTTTGTCGGTGCGGTAGTCCGCGCGAAGACCTTCGCCAGTTTCGGATTGCCAGAGCTGCCAGCCGCCGCCCACGCCGAGCAGCAACAGCAGTCCTTTCAAAACGTGACGACGGGTAAGGTGCGTATCGTGCAGCACCCGGCTGGCGACATTGGCCGGTACATGGCTGAGCTGGCTGCGCAGGTTTGCAACCTGTTGCCAGGCCCACTGATGCTCCTTATCCTCTTCATACCACTGTTGCCAGCGTGCTTCCTGCTGCGGACTGACGCGCTCGCCGCTCAATACGGCATACCAGTGTGATGCCGAGCGCAATGCCTGGCGGCGAGAATTGGTGATAGACGCGTTCACAGGCCGTGCTCCAGACGAAACAGCAGACAATGTTCGATTGCCTTTGCCACATACTTTTTTACTGAACTGACGGAGACACCGAGCTTCAGTGCGATCTCGCTATATGTCAGACCATCCAGTTGTGAAAGCAAAAACGCTTCACGTGTTTTTCCTTTTAACCCGTCAAGCATCCTGTCGATGAGTTGCAGGGTTTCGAGCTGGCTTTCGTGTTCCTCGGGCGAAGGCGCCAGCCTCTCCGGCATAAGGGCCAGCATCTCTAGATAGGCTTTTTCCAGCGAGTTTCGGCGGAACAAATCGACCATCACGCGTTTGGCGATGGTGCACAGGAATGAGCGGGGATCGCGGATCGTCGAGAGCGTGTTGTTGCCCATTACCCGCAGAAAAGTGTCTTGGGCAATGTCATCTGCATCAAAGGCCGACTGGAGTTTGCGCGTCAGCCAGCTTTTCAGCCAGTCGTGATGTGAGCCATAAAGCGACTCGAGCGTCAAGGAAGCAATGGTAGTGGCGCTGTCAGACATGCGGAGTGCATCAAAAGTTAATTATCACGCGCCTATATTAATATGAGAATGGTTATCATTACAATTGGAGATAAAATTGCATGTTTTTGATTTTTTTTAATCTGTTGTTTTTTTTAGTAAATGTTATGAGATGGGCAAGGGACTGCTTCACGCCCTGAGACATTAGACAAGCTTTTTATGGCTTCAGTAAGGGCGACTTTCGCGCTTCCAGTGCCAGCAAGTATTTGGATAACTCACCGATGGAACGGGTGTTCAAGAGCCTGAAGAGTGAATGGATACCGGTGGGTGGCTACAGTGATATCCGACAGATGATGCAGGATATCACCGTCTGGATACACTACTACAACCAGCATCGCCCCCACACATTTAATGGCGGGTTATCACCCTATGAATATGAAAATCAATGGAAAGAGGCTATGCAGGTGTCTTGATTTTGTGATCCACTACAATGCACCTCTATAAGCTGGCCCCGAAAATCCCCCACCTTAATGTACTGACAATGTTGTAAAAAACTCATGACCGCATTATAAAAACGGTCATGAGTCAGAAATACCTCATTCGCATCGCTGAGCTGGAAAGGCTGCTCTCTGAGCAGGGTGAAGCCCTCCGTCAGAAAGACCAGAAACTGAGTCAGGTTGAAGAGACGGAGGCCTTTCTGCGCTCTGTGCTGACCCATGCCGAAGAAAAGCCCGAAGAAGATGCACGGGAAGTAGAACATCTGTGGGCCCAGATAGAAAAACTGCGTCTTGAGGTTGAACGGGTTGAGACCCAGCTAAATACTGCGAACATCTGCCACTGTATCACATCAGAATGTTACTCTCTGAGTCTGTTCAGAGAATATATTTCTGCTGTTTTCCGGGGTATACAGCGCTATCTGAGGAGGGGGAATGAACAGTGATTTTTCTGCGGAAAAAATCCTGACGGGTAAGAATGTCCTGTGCGCGGCCATTCGCCGTATTGAGTGGTTGTTTGAGACATTCTCTTCTGTCTGTTTGTCTTTTTCTGGTGGTAAGGATTCCACTGTGCTTCTCCATCTTGTGGCAGAGGTGGCCCGCAGGAGAAAACGCCGTTTCTCTGTACTGTTCATTGACTGGGAAGCCCAGTACCAGTGCACCATTGAACATATTCAGAAGATGCAGGATATGTACCGGGATGTGACGGACACCTTTTACTGGGTGGCTCTTCCCCTGACCACGGTAAACGGTGTCTCTCAGTTTCAGCCGGAGTGGATATGCTGGGAACCCGGTGTGGCGTGGGTTCGTCAGCCACCGGAATATGCCATTACAGATATGGCATATTTTCCCTTTTACCGGTATGCCATGACCTTTGAAGAATTTGTTCCGGCATTTTCTTCTTGGTTTACCGGAAACCGGTGTGCAGTGGCAATACTGATTGGTGTCCGGGCGGATGAATCCCTTAACCGCTTTATGGGACTGGTGTCCCGGCGTAAACTGAGATATGCCGATGATAAACCCTGGACCACGGCGTCGCCTGAAGGTTTTTACTACACTATGTACCCGTTGTATGACTGGAAATCCCGTGATATCTGGATATATAACGCCAAAACCCGTGCCATCTACAATCCTCTGTATGATTTGATGTACCGTGCAGGTGTGCCGTTACGCGACATGCGTGTCTGTGAGCCTTTTGGCCCGGAACAGCGTAAAGGACTGTGGCTTTATCATGTTCTGGAGCCGGAAACCTGGGCTAGGATGTGTGAGCGGGTGTCCGGGGCTGCCAGTGGTGCTCTTTATGCCAATGAAAGCGGTGCTTATTTTGCTCTGCGTAAGCGTATCACAAAGCCAGTTCATCACACCTGGCGCAGTTACGCGATGTTCCTGCTGGATGTGATGCCGGAAAGAACGGCAGAACATTACCGTAACAAAATTGCTGTCTACCTGCGCTGGTATCAGACTAAGGGGTTTCCGGATGACATCCCGGATGAACAGGAGAATGATTTGGGGTGCAGGGATATCCCGTCCTGGCGACGAATCTGTAAGACTCTCATAAAGAATGATTTCTGGTGCCGGTCCCTCTCCTTCAGCCCGAACAAACCTCGGCACTATGAACGTTATCTGCAGCGTATGAAGGAAAGGAGAAAGGAATGGGGGATTCTGTGATACCGGAGGTGGAGGTACTGAGCAACATTATTCGTCAGTACTTCAGTCAGGCACGAAGTGAAGAAGAAACCATACAAGCCCTTAATCATCTGCGCAGGGTGCTGCATGAGGTCAGCCCTTTTGCACAGGAGCCTGTGGACTGTGTGCTGTGGGTGAAAGCGGATGAGGTGGTGGCCAACGATTACAATCCCAATGTCATGGCTCCGGGTGAGAAGAGACTGCTGAAGCAGTCACTGGAGAAAGATGGTTTCACACAACCGGTGGTGGTGTCAGAAGATAAGAGCCATTATCTGGTGGTGGATGGTTTTCATCGTCAGTTACTGGGCAGGGAATCAGATACAGGGAAACGCCTGAAGGGCTGGCTGCCTGTAGCCTGTATTAATCCGGAGAGAAAGGGACAGGCCGCACGCATTGCTGCTACCATTCGACATAACCGGGCCAGGGGGAAGCACCAGATAACCTCAATGTCTGATATTGTAAGAGACCTTTCGCGTCTGGGTTGGACAGATCAACGCATTGGCACTGAGTTGGGCATGGACCAAGATGAAGTGCTGAGGCTGAAACAGATTAGCGGACTGACAGAACTGTTTCAGGAAGAGGATTTCAGTCCGGCATGGACGGTTCGCTGATTCTGTTAAATATGGTTTGTTGTGGTCAAAAAGAGACTGTAATCATTCGCTGGCCGAGAGTCTGCAACAACTCAAACGGGCTAGCAGCGATACTGTCCGTCATTTTATGAATGCTAAAGGTGGTCCTGCTGTTGCATATACCGAACAGCGGCTTGCAAGTATTGCCAGCGCTATTCCCCTGACCACAGATAAAACTGTCATCGAGGCAAATGCATTGATGGCAACGGCACTTGCATCCCAAATAAAACTATTACCATTGCAAAATCAAAACACAAATGATAATCATTATCATCTGTGTTTTTTGGTTTCCTGCCATAGTATACAGGAGCGTTAAAAGAGGGATTTTCTTATGCGTATTTTATTTATAGGTCCTCCTCTCTATGGGCTATTGTATCCTGTGCTATCTCTGGCACAGGCGTTTCGCGTTAACGGCCATGAAGTGCTGATCGCCAGCGGAGGAAAATTCGTCAAAAAAGCAGCAGAGGCGGGATTGGTGGCGTTTGATGCCGCACCAGGCTTAGATTCCGAAGCTGGCTATTGCCGCCATGAAGCTCTGCGGAAAGAAAGTCACATCGGCACCAAAATGGGAAACTTCTCATTCTTCAGCGAAGAGATGGCCGACCACCTGGTGGAGTTCGCCGGACACTGGCGGCCCGATCTCATCATCTACCCTCCGCTCGGAGTCATCGGGCCGCTGATTGCGGCCAAATACGATATCCCGGTCGTGATGCAAACCGTCGGCTTCGGCCATACGCCCTGGCATATCAAAGGCGTAACGCGTTCGCTTGCGGACACGTATCATCGCCACGGCGTCGGGGCCGCACCGCGCGATATGGCCTGGATCGACGTAGCACCGCCGAGCATGAGCATTCTTGAAAACGACGGCGAACCCATTATTCCTATGCAGTACGTCCCGTACAACGGCGGCGCGGTGTGGGAACCATGGTGGGAGAGGAAGCCCGATCGTAAACGTCTGCTGGTGAGTCTCGGCACCGTCAAACCGATGGTCGACGGCCTTGAATTGATCACCTGGGTGTTGGATTCCGCCAGTGAAGTCGATGCCGAGATTATCCTGCATCTTCCGGCCAATGCGCGGTCCGATCTACGCTCGCTACCGTCAAATGTCCGCTTGGTCGACTGGATACCCATGGGGGCCTTCCTGAACGGCGCAGATGGCTTCATTCATCATGGCGGCGCAGGCAATACTCTGACAGCGCTACACGCCGGTATTCCACAGATCGTCTTCGGCCAGGGTGCTGATCGCCCGGTAAATGCCCGCGTTGTTGTCGAGCGTGGCTGCGGGATCATCCCCGGCGACGGCGGCCTGTCAAGCAACATGATCAATGCTTTCCTCGACAATCGCGCACTTCGCGACGCCTCTGAAGAGGTAGCGGCGGAAATGGCGACGCTACCCTGCCCAAGCGAAGTGGCGAAAAACCTGATCGCGATGGTACAGAAAGGGTAGCCACCACACCGTCATGACGATCATACGCCAGCACGCATCCTAGAGTTATACGCCCGTAACAATGCGGGACCGGATCGCGCTGGCGCTTTTTTTTCGGAGCGATCCAGCTCGGATCGTATTTTTTACAGACGGAGGTGGCTTAATGCCTGCGACTCACTCTCCCACACCTGCGCGGTCCTGGATAGTTCGCTTGGCACGCGTGTGCTGGGAACGTAAGAAACTTACCATCATCGTGGTAGTAGCGTCGGTATCGACTATTCTGCTGGCCGCGCTGACACCGCTGCTGACAAGGCAAGCGGTGAACGACGCGCTGGCAGGCAATCCGACCCGTCTGCCGAGGCTGGCCTGCGGGCTACTGCTGATCGCCTTTTTTGATTTCATCGGTAACTACGTGCGCCGCGGTTATGCCGGGGAGCTCTCGCTCTGGGTACAGCACACCCTGCGAGGACGGGCATTCGACAGCATTCAGAAACTTGACGGCGCAGGCCAGGACGCGCTGCGCACCGGGCAAGTGATTTCCCGGACCAACAGCGATCTGCAGCAGGTGCATACCCTGCTGCAGATGTGTCCGGTGCCGCTGGCAGTATTCACTTATTACATCGCCGGCATTGCCGTGATGCTGTGGATGTCACCTGCCATGACACTCATCGTCGTGTGCGTACTGGCGTGCCTAGCGATCACTGCGCTGCGCGCGCGTCGTCGGGTCTTCGCGCAGACCGGTCTAGCCTCGGACCGACTGGCGAATCTCACCGAACATATGCGCGAGGTGCTGGCGCAGATCTCCGTGGTGAAATCCTGCGTGGCGGAGCTGCGTGAAACGCGCTGGCTGGATCGCCAGTCGCGGCAGATTGTGCATGTACGCATCGGCGCAGCCATCTCGCAGGCGATACCAAGTGCCACCATGCTGGCGCTACCGGTGCTCGGGCAAATCGTTCTGCTGTGCTACGGCGGCTGGTCGATCATACATGGGCGGATCAATCTCGGAACCTTCGTGGCATTTGCCAGCTTCCTCGCGATGCTGACCGGGCCAACCCGCGTACTGGCATCGTTTCTGGTTATCGCTCAGCGCACCCAGGCGTCCGTGGAGCGAGTGTTTGCTCTGATCGACACCCGTTCGCAGATGGAAGACGGGACGGAGGTGGTTAACGGTCAGGTTGTCGGGCTGGAACTGGAGAATATGAGCTTCGACTACCGTGGCGGCAGACGCATCCTCAGCGATGTATCCTTTTCCCTGCACGCCGGTGAAACCGTGGCGGTAGTGGGCGCATCGGGTTCCGGGAAATCGACGCTGCTGATGCTGCTGGCGCGTTTTTACGATCCCAGCGCCGGAGATATATGGCTCAACACCAGCGCTGGCCGACATAACCTCCGCGCTCTCAGGCTGGAGGCGCTTCGTCGTCGTATAGGCGTTGTGTTTGAAGATGCTTTTCTGTTTGCCGGTACGGTGGCGGAAAATATCGCCTATGGCCACCCTCAGGCAACGGCGGACGACATTTACCGCGCGGCGACGGCAGCAGGAGCCAGCGATTTTATCAACGCCCTGCCGAAAGGCTTTGATACTTGGTTAACTGAACGCGGTACAAATCTTTCTGGCGGGCAGAGGCAGCGAATCGCGCTGGCGCGGGCGCTCATTACCGCGCCGGAAGTATTGATCCTCGATGACACCACCTCGGCGGTCGATGCCGGTACTGAAGCGGAGATCAACACCGCGCTGAGTCGCTATGCTGACGAAGAGCATATGCTGCTGGTGATTGCCCGACGCCGTTCAACGCTTCAGTTAGCCAGCCGAATTGTGATGCTGGATAAGGGCCGGGTGGTGGATACTGGAACCCAGGCAGAACTTGAAGCGCGCTGTCCGGCGTTCCGTGCGCTTATGACCGGCGATGGCGATTTCCTCGCGCCTTCCCACAGTGAGAATAACGAATTGTGGCCAACCGGACCCGCGGCACAAGACTATGCGCCGGAGACAGGGGATAAAGGCTTTGTTGCCCGTATGACTCGCGTGCCGGAAAATGCAGTACAGCAGGCGCTGGCCGGTAAAGGCCGCAAAGTCACGTCGCTGCTGAAGCCCGTGGCGTGGATGTTCGTCATCGCCGCCCTGTTGATCGCACTCGATTCGGCGGCAGGCGTCGGGGTACTGATACTGCTGCAGCGCGGCATTGACTCCGGCGTCGCCGCAGGCGATATGTCGACTATCGGCCTCTGCGTCCTGCTCGCCCTGTGCCTAGTAGCCGTGAGCTGGAGCTGTTATTCGCTGCAGACGGTCTTCGCCGCAAGGGCGGCGGAGTCAGTCCAGCATACCGTGCGTGTGCGCACCTTCGGCCATATGCTGCGTCTTGGCCTCCCCTGGCATGAAAAGCATGTCGATTCGCGTCTGACCCGCATGACCGTTGATGTGGACTCTCTCGCCCGCTTTCTGCAAAACGGCCTTGCCGGTGCGGCCACCAGCCTCGTGACGATGTTCGCTATCGCCGCCGCCATGTTCTGGCTCGACCCGCTCCTGGCGCTGACGGCATTAAGTGCGGTGCCACAGGTCGCACTGGCAACCTGGATTTATCGCCGACTCAGCTCCCCTGCTTATGCGCAGGCGCGGCTGGAAATAGGCAAAGTTAACAGCACCCTGCAGGAGAAAGTCTCCGGCTTGCGCGTCGTGCAATCGCATGGCCAGCAGGAACAGGAGGCAGCACGGCTGCGTGCGTTATCGGATCGCTTCCGCACGACCCGCGTGCGTGCGCAAAAATACCTTGCCGTCTATTTCCCGTTCCTGACCTTCTGCACCGAGGCCTCCTATGCCGCCGTTCTACTGGTGGGAGCATCGCGGGTCGCCGAAGGTGAAATGACCGCCGGGGTGATGGCGGCTTTCTACCTGCTGCTGGGGCAATTCTACGGACCAGTTCAGCAGTTATCAGGGATTGTCGACGCCTGGCAGCAGGCGACGGCCAGCGGTAAACATATTGATGAACTGCTGGCGACCGAAGGCACTGAGAACGTAACCCCCTCTTCTGCACCGCCCGCCACCGGTGCGCTTCATCTTGATGATGTCACGTTTAGTTATCCCGACAGTTCCGAGCCGGCGTTGACCAAACTTACCCTGACGATCCCCGAGGGAACGGTTGTCGCGGTCGTCGGTCGCAGTGGTGCGGGTAAGTCAACGCTGATTAAACTGATTGCCGGGTTATATTCCCCCACCTACGGCAGTATCAGCATCGGTGATCGGACGATTGATGATGCCTCGCTTGCCGATTACCGTCTCCAGATTGGGGTGGTCGATCAGGATGTGGCGCTGTTTAGTAGTGATATTGCGGAAAACATTCGTTATTCACGGCCATCCAGCACCAATGACGACGTTGAGATTGCTTCACTGCGGGCTGGGCTGTATGAGACGGTACGCAATCTGCCGCAGGGATTCCGGACACCGGTGAGTAACGGCGGTGCCGATCTGTCCGCAGGTCAGCGCCAGCTGATTGCACTGGCTCGCGCGCAATTAGCGAATGCTCACATCCTGCTACTCGATGAAGCTACGTCACGCTTGGATCGCGCATCCGAAGAACGATTGATGTCATCGTTAATAGATGTCGCGCACGCCAGGCAGCACTCGGCGCTGATTGTGGCGCACCGTCTGACCACCGCGCAGCGCTGCGAACTGATTGCCGTTCTCGATAAGGGGCAGCTTACTGAATACGGCACTCACGAACAGCTTTTAGCTGCAGGCGGCCTCTATAACCAGTTATGGCATGACAGTGTCGGCAGTACTGTGCTACATCGACAGCACGACATCGCGGGATAGTTACAGTGCACATTAAACATTAAAAAACACGCTCTGAAACGGCTGCTCCGGGAACAGCCGCTTTAGCTATTTATACTGTTCTCCTTAATTTTCAAAGAGAGTGAATGCTGAACATGCAACAACATCCCTCAGCTATCGCCAGGTTGCGTAGCCAACTGGCAGCAGGCCACATTGCTAACGTTTCTGACTTCTGGCGCGACGCTGAATCGCTGAATGGACCGCTGGTGATGCCGGTCGAAGGGGCGGAAGACGAGCGTGAAGTGACCTTTCTGTGGCGTGCCTGGCACTCTCTGCAGGGCGTATATCTGCGTCTGAATCGGGTAACGGATAAAGAGCACGTAGCAAAAGGCATGATGACCCCCCTTCCCGAGACGGATATCTGGACACTAACGCTGCGTTTACCCGCAAGTTACTGCGGCTCCTATTCGCTGATAGAAATCCCCCTCGGCACTCCGGCCAAGAGGATTGCACAGGCCGGAGGCCGCTTTGCCGCTCTCCCCGGGCACGCCGATCCGCTAAACAAAACGCCAAGAATTAGCGTTCGGGGAAGCTCACAGGAATCGGTGCTGACGCTTGATAAAGCCCCCGCCCAGCCCGAATGGAGCGGCGGCTCACCCACAGGGCAATTGCTTACCTCCTCGCGCATTATCGCCGGGCAATCGCGCCGGGTTCAGCTTTATATGCCGGACGTTGATGTTTTGCAGCCCCTGGGCCTAGTGGTGCTGCCCGATGGTGAAACGTGGTTCGATCATCTAGGAGTATGCGCGGCAATTGACGTTGCTATAAACAACGGACGCATCGTTCCCGTAGCTATAATGGGCATCGACAACATCGATGAACACGAGCGCAATGCGATACTTGGCGGGCGCAGCGAACTGATAACGGATATTGCCAGGCATCTACTGCCGACTATTCGTGCCGAACAACCGCAGCGGCAGTGGGCAGACCGTTCTCGCACAGTGTTAGCCGGGCAGAGCCTCGGCGGAGTCAGCGCGCTAATAGCCGCTCGTCACGCACCAGAAACGTTCGGCCTGGCGCTCAGCCACTCCCCTTCAATGTGGTGGACGCCGGAAGGCGCCTGCCGGCCAAACTTATTCAGAGAAACCGATACGTCATGGGTGAGCGAGCATCTGCTTTCTGCCCCACCGCAGAATGTTCGTATCCGCCTATGCGTGGGATCACTGGAAGGTTCGACGGTACTGCACGTTCAGCAGCTTCATCAGCGTCTGCTGAATGCTGGCGTCGACAGCCATTACGCAATTTACACCGGTGGTCACGATTACGCATGGTGGCGCGGCGCACTGATTGACGGGCTTGGTTTACTAAAAGGTTGACTTGACCCGAGAATACTTTCAGACATCTGTGTAGATATGGCTCATGGCGTAAGGCTATTGTAAGTGTAGAATGACCGCTATATGTAAGCATTAGACAAGATATATAGCCCCCGCAAGGCTTTGTTGAATAAATCGAACTTTTGCTGAGTTGAAGGATCAGATCACGCATCCTCCCGACAACTCAGACCATTCCGTGGCAAAGCAAAAGTTCAGAATCACCAACTGGTCCACTTACAACAAAGCTCTCATCAACCGTGGCTCCCTCACTTTCTGGCTGGATGATGAGGCGATTCAGGCCTGGTATGAGTCGGCAACGCCTTCATCACGAGGAAGGCCCCAGCGCTATTCTGATCTCGCCATCACCACCGTTCTGGTGATTAAACGCGTATTCCGGCTGACCCTGCGGGCTGCGCAGGGTTTTATTGATTCCATTTTTGCCCTGATGAACGTTCCGTTGCGCTGCCCGGATTACACCAGTGTCAGTAAGCGGGCAAAGTCGGTTAATGTCAGTTTCAAAACGTCCACCCGGGGTGAAATCGCACACCTGGTGATTGATTCCACCGGGCTGAAGGTCTTTGGTGAAGGCGAATGGAAAGTCAGAAAGCACGGCAAAGAGCGCCGTCGTATCTGGCGAAAGTTGCATCTTGCTGTTGACAGCAACACACATGAAGTTGTCTGTGCAGACCTGTCGCTGAATAACGTCACGGACTCAGAAGCCTTCCCGGGCCTTATCCGGCAGACTCACAGAAAAATCAGGGCAGCCGCGGCAGACGGGGCTTACGATACACGGCTTTGTCACGATGAAATGCGCCGCAAAAAAATCAGCGCGCTTATTCCTCCCCGAAAAGGAGCAGGTTACTGGCCCGGTGAGTACGCAGACCGCAACCGTGCCGTTGCTAATCAGCGGCTGAGCGGAAGCAATGCACGGTGGAAATGGACAACGGAATATAACCGTCGCTCGATAGCGGAAACGGCAATGTACAGAATGAAGCAGTTGTTGGGAGATTCACTGACGCTGCGTGACTACGATGGTCAGGTAGCGGAAGCTATGGCCATGGTGCGTGCGTTGAACAGGATGACAAAGGCTGGGATGCCAGAAAGCGTGCGTATTGCCTGAAAATCCAGCCAGCTACAGGGTCGTTCGCACGAAATCTTATTTATTCAACAAAGCCCCCCCGCAACTTACACGGATGGGGGAAACGATATAAGGACGAGCCTAAAACTGTTGATAGCACGGTATTGCATAATACTGAAATTTCTCGTTTCAATGAAGATATTCATATAGTGCGTCGGGCTAATTCACCCTAAGTGGATATCAGAGCTAGCGGGTACCAGCCCCGTAACTCAGGCCCAGTGCCCCTTATGCCTAATACTTAAATCACAAAGGGTTGAATTTCTTCCCCACAAATGATAATAATTATCATTACTTACGATAGTAACAATAATTACAGTAAAAAATATCTGGCAAGGATGTGAGCTTAACGATCAACCACTTTTAAGTTAAGCATTCATTAGGGAATGGGTATGAGAATTAACAAGATCCTCTGGCCGTCAATTGCGCTCTTGGCAGGGTTGAATAGTCAAGTATCAGTAGCCAAATCCTACGACGATAACGACGAGACCTTGGTGGTGGTAGCCACCGCAGAGCAAGTACTAAAACAGCAGCCTGGCGTGTCGATTATTACCAGCGAAGATATTAAAAAGACCCCTCCGGTCAACGACCTCTCCGATATTATTCGCAAAATGCCAGGTGTCAATCTGACCGGCAATAGCGCCTCGGGTACACGCGGTAATAACCGCCAGATCGATATTCGCGGTATGGGGCCGGAAAACACATTAATTTTAATTGATGGTGTACCGGTGACGTCGCGCAACTCCGTGCGTTATAGCTGGCGTGGGGAGCGTGATACCCGCGGCGACACCAACTGGGTGCCACCGGAACAGGTTGAGCGTATCGAAGTGATCCGTGGCCCTGCGGCGGCGCGCTACGGTTCGGGCGCCGCGGGCGGGGTGGTAAACATCATTACCAAACGTCCCTCCAACGACTGGCACGGTTCGCTGTCGCTATACACCAACCAGCCGGAAAGCAGCGATGAAGGCGCTACGCATCGCACCAACTTCAGCCTTAGTGGGCCACTGGCTGGCGATGCGCTGACCATGCACCTCTACGGTAACCTGAATAAAACCGATGCCGACAGCTGGGATATTAACTCCTCAGCCGGTACGAAAAACGCGGCCGGGCATGAAGGGGTGCGCAACAAAGATATTAACGGCGTTGTTTCGTGGAAATTAAATCCGCAGCAAATTCTCGATTTCGAAGCCGGATATAGCCGTCAGGGGAATATTTATGCGGGCGATACGCAAAACAGTTCTTCCAGTGCTGTTACTGAAAACCTAGCGAAATCCCGCAAAGAGACGAACCGCCTTTACCGGCAGAATTATGGCATTGCGCATAATGGTATTTGGGACTGGGGACAAAGTCGTTTTGGTGTTTATTACGAGAAAACCAATAACAACCGCATGAATGAAGGATTATCCGGCGGCAGTGAAGGGCGTATTTTGGCGGATGAAAAATTCACGACCAATCGCCTGAGCTCTTGGCGAACCAGCGGTGAGATTAATATTCCGCTGAATGAACCGGTCGATCAAACGCTAACAGTTGGTGTGGAGTGGAGTCGAGATAAACTCGACGCCCCTTCCTCTACCAGCCTTACGGTGAATGACAGTGATATAGGCGGCATTTCTGGCTCTGCTGCGGATCGCAGCAGTAAAAACCATTCCCAAATCAGTGCGCTGTATATTGATGATAATATTGAGCCGGTTCCCGGCACGAATATCATTTCCGGCTTGCGCTTTGATTATCTCAACGAGTCCGGCGGTAACTTCAGCCCCAGCCTGAACCTATCGCAGGAATTGGGCGATTACTTCAAAGTCAAAGCGGGGATTGCCCGAACCTTCAAAGCACCAAACTTGTATCAATCCAGCAAAGGTTATCTGCTCTACTCGAAAGGCAACGGTTGTCCAAAAGATATTACATCGGGCGGCTGCTACCTGAAAGGAAATAAAGATCTCGATCCGGAAATCAGTATCAATAAAGAAATTGGGCTGGAGTTCGCCTGGGAAGATTACTACGCCAGCGTGACCTACTTCCGCAATGACTACCAGAATAAGATCGTGGCCGGGGATAATGCTATCGGGCAAACCGCTTCAGGCGCATATATCCTCCAGTGGCAGAATGGAGGGAAAGCGCTGGTTGACGGTATCGAAGCCAGCATGGCGTTCCCGCTGGTGAAAGATCGTCTGAACTGGAATACCAATGCCACCTGGATGATCACCTCGGAGCAAAAAGACACCGGTAACCCACTGTCGATCATCCCGAAATATACAATTAATAACTCGCTTGACTGGACCATCACCCAGGCGTTTTCCGCCAGCGTCAACTGGACGTTATACGGCAGACAAAAACCGCGTACCCATGCGGAAAGTCGAAGTGAAGATACTCGCGGCATGTCAGGTAAAGTCTTGGGGGCTTATTCTCTGGTGGGAACGAACTTCAATTACGATATTAATAAAAATCTTCGTCTTAACATCGGTGTCAGTAATATCCTCGATAAGCAGATCTACCGAACTTCAGAAGGTGCTAGTACCTATAATGAGCCAGGGCGGGCTTATTATGTGGGGGCGGTAGTTTCATTCTGATCGTAATTATTAGGACTAAGCAAGATATAACTGATGTTATATAAAATCTTGAGGATCGATTATGGATAAAAAGCTTTTTCAATACCCTGAGGATGATTTTTTTATTCTTCTTTATAATGAATCTTTGTTGGAATTCAATATACAGAAAGCCAATGCGTTTTTAATCGAAAGTTGCAATTGTTTTCTTGAAGGAAAGGATAATGGGTTTAGGCCGCTGGCATTTTCAAACTCGCGAGATGAGTTACTTGAGATAAAAAAATATTTGAACCGTGCTAGAGGTTAATAAACCTCATCGCATCCGCAAGTTAAATATAACTTAATTTTCCTCTGCGCTAGTTTCAGCGCAGGGAAGCAAATTAGCAGATAACAAATAAATTTAAAAGAACATTATTTTACTTCATAAAATTGTTATCTACACTATATTTTCAGCTATTCATTTTGTTTTTATCAACGACAGTTTTTTTGGGGATAAGTGTGATAAGTATTCCAATGACGAGGGGGATAATCAGTAAGATTGAGTATGTTGATATGGTTTTCCCATATATATAACTTTCCAAGCTTACTGCAATTAGAGGGAAGATGAGAAATACGAGCGAAGCCTGGAAAGCGCTAGCCCTTTTCTGCAGAGAAAAATAGCACAGTATCCCAAAAACTCCAGCAAAACAGCCTAAATACATTGTTGCTAATGTAGAGTGTAAAGATAAAGCTGATAATTGTGGCCTCTCAAAGATACTCCCCACCAGCGAAAGAATAACCCCAGCTATAAAACACGGTAACGCATTAAACGATATAACAGAGACTTTACAGCATCTTTTTTTACATTGAGTATATACTATGGCATGAATTATTACTGCAGAAGAAAGGGCAATAACTCCCGTCCACTGGCTTTCTGTCCTTTCCCGCGCCTCCGTGATGAGGATGAACGAAAGTGAAGCTAATGCGATAATTAGTCCAGTAATCTGTATTGAGTTTGTTTTTTCATTCAAAAATAAAAATGATGCTATTAAAATAGCCACCGGCATATTTGCAAATATAATAGCGGCAAGTCCTGGGTTTACATAAACCTCACCATAAATCATTAGAGAGAAAGGAATGGCAAAATAAAACATACTAATTGCAAGTTGAAATAGACGCTGGCCAACAGGAAATAAAATTGGTATTTTTTTTACCCATGCGATAATGATTAATAATGGAGCGGAAAATAAAAATCTCATCCCGGTAGCAAAGACTGGAGGGATAGTTTCAAGAGCAATCTTCATAGCTAACCACGTGGTTCCCCAAGTTACAGCAACTAACAGGAATAATATAAATATAGTAATTCTACGCATTCATTCCCCTTCATTAATAAAGTATGTAATTTTAAACGCACAAATCTTTGGAAACAAAAAGCTATACCATCCTTAATGAGCCAAATGTATGCCAAGGATGTTTTTTAAAATATTAAGGTGATTATGGTGTTTTACACCGGTCTTATTAAGAATATTTCGTGTGTGAGTTATAAGTGTTTTTTTTCTAATGGCTGTTTTTTCACTTATCTGTGTTAATGATAATCCATCTATATATAATCTAAGAATAAAAGACTCCTTCTTTGTCAAATTTATTGGTTTATAATCAAGCTGCCCCCCCCCATTAAAGAGAGAAATCATTCTATCTTTTAAAATAGTGATAGCCTCGCGTGCGTTAATGATGTTAATTCCGATGAGGGTGGAATTAACATTACAGTTTGTGTTCAGAATAAAAAAAACAGGTAAACCTATTTTTTTTAGATAGCTATACTCTTTTATCGAAACTTTGTGATTCACACCATCCAATAAAATGATTACGTTTGAATTAGGAGTGCATGCATATACATCATAACTCGATATTCTACAAAGACAGCATTGAACCTCTGAGAAAATATGTTCCATGCCGGCAAAGAAATAATTATTATTTGTAACGACACACAATTTCATTATTTCTTACCTTGATCCTTCTTTCTTTATATGTTCTCATTTGCTGGAGATGCATTATAATGTATAGTGACACTATGCTTTGACATATTTGATAGATGTTTTATACATAAATGGTGCATGCAGTATGCGTACTTATCTGCCAACTGAAATTGGCATGAGTTATATATCGCGCTGATATCATTTATTGAACGTGAGTATAGTTCTATAATAGTTTGAATTTTTTTTTGCGTCTATTCATCGCTTTTCTGCGCGAGCGGAAGATTCTTTTTATTTTTCTTCTGTCTGAAATATAAGAATATGAATTATAAACTGACAAAAAAAACAAAAAAAAAGCAATAAATAAATAAAAGAGATCCTTCACATCCCCTCCCCTTTTTTACCTAAATACTTGGCATGAGCCATCTTTCATCAACCATTTCTTTATTAAGGCTGTAAAGATACATAAACCTTATGTACCTTTTGCAGCCAAATTTTCTTGTTATTTTGCTTTGGTAGCATGATAGCGTTTTTTCTTCAATTTTTAGTTGACTTTTTATTTCATTAATGCCCCCATTTTTCAGTAGGCATTGCAGCACTGCTTGTTCCTTTTTTGTTAGCCGTGGATAATGGTTTACAATTCGGCTAACATTTTTCTTTAAGAATGCAAAATATAGTTTTTCAATATTATTTTTTACATTTCCTTGCATGTTAACATAGATGTCATAATCACACCCTTTAGGATAAAACCGCCCCCCCCCCGAAACGTCAAGCCACATCCATTGGCTTATCATATTTAATGATCCCCTTAACATTTTGTACCCTCCCCATTTCCCTGAATAAAAAATCCTGCTGTCAACCAATACTCTTATGTTTCTTTTGTGCTTAATTGCTATTGATTTATTAACTACTCCTTCATATGTAATATGAAACAGAGGTAGTCCAGTTAACTGCTTTAGGCCATAATAAAAAAAATAATCATCAGTCAACACTATGTTTACATCCTTGTTACATATAAAGTAAATATATTTTTCCATAGAAACAGTAACTTTGATCCATCAATATTCATCCAAAAATATTTTATAAGCATTAAAAAAAAAAACAACAGAGAATCATTTCTCTTGAAAGTCGTTGGTTACAATTTTTAATGAATAAAAATTCAATCAATCACGGTAAATAGTCATTTTTTTTGTCTTTGCGTGTTTGCAATTAATTGATCTTTTTTTTTAACCCGCCCCCCTTTATTTTGTCAGTTTGCTTAATAATTCACGATTAAAGATGTGTGGGGAGGGGCGAGTTTAGGACTTATTTTAAAATCCTTATCAAATAAATACTTTCGCAAAAAACGATTCGCTTAGTAATACTGTCTGTTTCTATAATAACCATGGTAATTAGGTTTCTGAAAAATATGTTCAGATTACCACTAGTGTAACAGTTGGTGCTTGGGAGTTATTTGGCGATTGATCCGACCACATGATCCAGGCAAAATACCCTCAAAGTAAATTAATATATTGTTCTCCTTGATATCCGGCCCATTTTTTGATTTAATTTCAAATGATAACTGTATAAGGTGCAATCAATGAGTAATACTGATAACGGGACGAAGATCTACACTCCATTAACTCTGAAACTATATGACTGGTGGGTGCTTTGCATTTCGAATAGTTACGCATGGAATTGTTCAACAAAGGATATTTTAATTCCTTATTTTTTACAAAACTTAAGTCCTAACCACCTAGATATTGGCGTTGGTACTGGTTATTATCTCACTAAAATCCCTGCTCACTATAATATATCCCTCATGGATCTTAACCCTGCCAGCTTGAAAGCTGCATCGGCAAGAGTAGGGGAAGATAGAATACACTATAAAGTTAGGCATGATGTATTTGAATCTTACCCAGAGGAACTTCATGGAAAATTTGATTCCATATCAATGTATTACCTCATCCATTGTCTACCAGGAACAATGGAAGATAAAAGAATTGTCATAAAAAACGCGAAGGCCGCCTTAACTAAAGGTGGAATACTTTACGGAGCAACCATACTTGGTGATAAGGTAAGGCATAATAGTTTTGCGTTAAAACTGTTGCAAATTTATAACAAAAAAGGTATTTTTTCTAATTTTAGTGATTCAGAAGAAGAACTAAAAAAAATGCTTTCTCATTATTTTAAAAATATTGATGTCATTGTGAAAGGTGCTGTCGCAATGTTCTCTGCGCATGAAAAAAAATAGCTATTTATCATTTTTTCCTGGATTTATCTTTTTTAAAAAACACCTTGTGAACTGATCCCATAGTTTATATTAAGCGACTAACAGGGCTTGGGTTCGGTCCTCTACCGGACTCAGGCCTTTTTGTTTTATTCTTTCATGGTTGTAATAGTGGATGTACTCATCTATAGCCATGCGCAACTAGCTGATATTCTTATGTTCCTTCAGGTAAAAACATTCAATCTTTAGCGTACCGAAGAAGCTTTCCATTACTGCATTGTCGTGACATTTTCTCTTTCTTGACATGCTCTGTTTCAGGCCGCTGCCCTTAAGTCGCTTCTGATAATACGCCATCTGGTAGTGCATCTAATTAGTAGAACATGTATTTTTCAATGAAGGCCCCGATGACTTTTTCATGCAGCTCAACAGAGCGTGAGAAACAGACGGTCGGCGAGCCAGGCGTTTGATTCGGGTTCTCAGCGTCAGATTGTTTCGCTCAATGCGCTGAGTAGAGATTTTGCCGGTCAGATGCTTATCCTTCGGCACCTCTCTGGCGTAACTTCCCAGTCATCGCTGGTTATTATGCTGATATTAAACGGTGTGAGCAGAGCCAGCAGCGCACTGCAGGTTGCATCGGTCCGTGGCCCAAAAGTATAGGCCAGCACACCACCTGTTTTCGTGTTGTACGCGTACCAGAGCCAGTGCTACCGGGCTTTGCTGCCGACCTCCATTGCTCGTGGAGTTCGCAGATGAGCGCCACATCGGCATGAGCAACCGGAGATGTGGTTACTCGTCGTGGCGCGAGTTTTTTAAAGTGCGAATAACGGTGTTAATGCCGATTTTGAGTGTCCTTGCGGTATCACAGACGCCGGCTCCGTTGAATGCCATTTCGGTAATTTTCTCTTTGACGCCGTGCTTGCGTGCTTCATAAGTATAAGTGAGCAGAAACACGCGGTAGCAATCGCGGCAGCGAAACCGGTCACGGCCTTTAGGGCTCTGCCTGTGGCGGAAAACTTGGTCAGACTGACAACGGGGGCAATGAACGGTAACGCTGGTCATGAACAAACCTCAAAAGCACGCATCATACATCAATTCAATTAATTAGAGGCATTGATCTCCTCCCTGAAAACAGTGCCGTCTCCTCGCCTCGTGAGCTCACACCAACAGAAGCACCGGCAGAAATAAGAATCCCTGGTTTCTCCTGATACTATTTAATAATTTCTGACAGGGCCTGACCTGCTTTCTGAATATAAACTGGTTGCGAGACCTCACCCAGCTGATTGGCAACCATCCGGGTTTCATAATGACTGGCAGTTAATACCAGAGCTGGCCCGTGAATACAGGACAATTGTTCAACTACTGCCTTTAACCATTGACCTGAAAATATCTGTTCTTTCGGGTCATCGAACACCTTTGGAAAATCAGCACCGGCGATGGTCAGCTTCATTGAGCCATAGACGTCTGGGGAGAATATTTTCCTGATTGAAATCGTATCGCTGGTTAACCCCAGAGCTTTACATAACCACTCCATTCCGGTCTCTGGGGTACTGGTAATAGAGAGGGTAGCCGACGTCAGTAACGCACTACGCCACTGAGTGCAGTATCTGCCCACATTCATCCCGATAAACGGGTTTACAGCGATCAGGGCTGGTTCACGACGTTTATTGGAAACGCCTACGCCCTTTTGCCCCCGGACAATCCGAGCATATCCCTGCTGTAGATACAGTCAAAGAAAGCTTTCCGGGCCGCTTCATTTTTTATTTTCCGCCCTACCTTTGATAAGGCGTTAAAGCTATTGTCAAACAAGGCAACCGCTGCAGGCGTACTACAAAAATGCAGATCGCCCGGGCTTTGTTGAATAAATAAGATTTCGTGCGAACGACCCTGTAGCTGGCTGGATTTTCAGGCAATACGCACGCTTTCTGGCATCCCAGCCTTTGTCATCCTGTTCAACGCACGCACCATGGCCATAGCTTCCGCTACCTGACCATCGTAGTCACGCAGCGTCAGTGAATCTCCCAACAACTGCTTCATTCTGTACATTGCCGTTTCCGCTATCGAGCGACGGTTATATTCCGTTGTCCATTTCCACCGTGCATTGCTTCCGCTCAGCCGCTGATTAGCAACGGCACGGTTGCGGTCTGCGTACTCACCGGGCCAGTAACCTGCTCCTTTTCGGGGAGGAATAAGCGCGCTGATTTTTTTGCGGCGCATTTCATCGTGACAAAGCCGTGTATCGTAAGCCCCGTCTGCCGCGGCTGCCCTGATTTTTCTGTGAGTCTGCCGGATAAGGCCCGGGAAGGCTTCTGAGTCCGTGACGTTATTCAGCGACAGGTCTGCACAGACAACTTCATGTGTGTTGCTGTCAACAGCAAGATGCAACTTTCGCCAGATACGACGGCGCTCTTTGCCGTGCTTTCTGACTTTCCATTCGCCTTCACCAAAGACCTTCAGCCCGGTGGAATCAATCACCAGGTGTGCGATTTCACCCCGGTGGACGTTTTGAAACTGACATTAACCGACTTTGCCCGCTTACTGACACTGGTGTAATCCGGGCAGCGCAACGGAACGTTCATCAGGGCAAAAATGGAATCAATAAAACCCTGCGCAGCCCGCAGGGTCAGCCGGAATACGCGTTTAATCACCAGAACGGTGGTGATGGCGAGATCAGAATAGCGCTGGGGCCTTCCTCGTGATGAAGGCGTTGCCGACTCATACCAGGCCTGAATCGCCTCATCATCCAGCCAGAAAGTGAGGGAGCCACGGTTGATGAGAGCTTTGTTGTAAGTGGACCAGTTGGTGATTCTGAACTTTTGCTTTGCCACGGAATGGTCTGAGTTGTCGGGAGGATGCGTGATCTGATCCTTCAACTCAGCAAAAGTTCGATTTATTCAACAAAGCCGCATCGAGCATATCGATGAACTCTGCATACTGTTCGTCGTTAAAATTGAAAACACGGCGATCAAGGATCACATTCTCCGCAGCCTTGCAGGCCATCTCCAGGATAAAGTCGGTTCGCGATTTATGAAGGATCTCTGCAGCGGCATCGATGAGTGCTCTCTGAGACTCTTTAGCTCTTAGGTTGAGTTGAACATCTGATTTCATACACACCTCTCTTGTATAGCATTTGCTTTACAAGAATAGCACAACCACCACGTATAGCATATGCTATACATAAAATCATCGTTTTTTTATTTTTTTGAATACTGATGTCCGCTTTGTGCTGGGTGCGGACGCTCAGGAATTGAGTTTCAGGCACTTTAAAAGCGAGGCAAGCGACTCGACAGGTCCAGCGTGGCCACTAGGTGAGCGGGTTTCATCCCAGGGCATTGCATCATCAGTGCAGAAGTCTCCTGCACATTCCATGTCAAGACGTTCGTCAATTAAACCAACAGGAACCCAGACATAAGGTACGTCTCGCAGACTGTTAGGCACAGTTGAGCCACATACATTGCAAAAATCTGTACGGTACCCCGTTGGCTTAGACCATGAAGCAACGCAGTTTTTCCCCTTTATCCAGCGAAACTCACTGTCTTTCACTAGTGTGGCGAGATTGTAACCCACGCCGCTCTGCTTTCTGCAAAGCGAGCAATGACAACGATAAAACACTGCTGGTTTATGAGTAAGTTCAAATTCAATTGTTCCACACAAACAAGATCCATTCATTTCAAAACCATTCCTGCAAGGCCTAAGAGATTTTATGAAACATTACCATCTTTTTAGTACTGAATAGGAGTGCTTTTTTTGGTAACTCAAAATCAGCTATCAGTCGGTGTGAATATCCGCTCATCGCTCATAGCAGACATTTGCGTGAGCGTGTCCAACGACGTTCAGGTTTCCTGATAGAATCCCTGTACAGAGCCTTGTTAATTTCTGCCTGGATAGCTCTTTAGGCGGTATTCAACCGGGCTGAGTCCCTTGAATTTAAGGCTAATTCGTCGGGTATTGTAGTATCGTATGTAATGACCTGCTCCCCGTTGATTAGTACACCCCGATGTTAGTAATGTCTTCATAAGCCACATGAGGACATCCCCATGAAGAAGCGTTTTTCCGACGAACAGATCATCAGTATTCTCCGCGAAGCCGAAGCTGGGGTACCCGCCCGTGAACTCTGCCGCAAGCATGCCATTTCCGATGCCACGTTTTACACCTGGCGTAAGAAGTATGGCGGTATGGAGGTGCCTGAAGTTAAGCGCCTGAAGTCGCTTGAGGAAGAGAACGCCAGACTCAAGAAGCTGCTTGCCGAAGCCATGCTGGATAAAGAGGCGCTTCAGGTGGCTCTTGGGCGAAAGTACTGACGACAGACCAGAAGCGGGAAGCCGTGATGCTGATGTGTGATGCGACCGGTCTGTCGCAACGTCGTGCCTGCAGGCTTACAGGTTTATCCCTGTCGACCTGCCGCTATGAGGCTCACCGTCCGGCTGCTGATGCGCATTTATCAGGGCGCATCACTGAGCTGGTACTGGAGAGCAGGCGTTTTGGCTACCGTCGTATTTGGCAGTTGCTGCGCCGTGAAGGGCTTCATGTTAATCATAAGCGCGTGTACCGGCTTTATCACCTCAGTGGCCTGGGCGTAAAACGCAGAAGACGTCGTAAAGGGCTGGCAACAGAACGTCTGCCGCTGCTCCGTCCGGCGGCGCCCAATCTGACCTGGTCGATGGATTTCGTCATGGACGCACTTTCCACCGGTCGCAGGATCAAGTGTCTTACCTGCGTCGATGATTTCACAAAGGAATGCCTGACGGTCACTGTTGCCTTTGGGATTTCAGGCGTTCAGGTCTCGCGTATTCTGGACAGCATTGCACTGTTTCGAGGCTATCCGGCGACGATAAGAACTGACCAGGGGCCGGAGTTCACTTGCCGTGCACTGGATCAATGGGCCTTTGAGCATGGTGTTGAGTTGCGCTTAATCCAGCCGGGCAAGCCAACGCAGAGCGGATTTATTGAGAGCTTTAACGGACGATTTCGCGATGAATGCCTGAATGAGCACTGGTTCAGCGATATCGTTCACGCAAGGAAAATCATTAATGACTGGCGGCAGGATTATAACGAGTGTCGTCCACATTCAGCACTGAATTATCAGACGCCATCAGAGTTTGCAGCACGGTGGCGAAATGGAAAATGTGAAGGTAAACAAACCGACCTTACTAACTGACGGTTGTATCTAACTCTGGGGGCAGGTCAGTAATCCTCAATAACTATCTTAAGTTCATCAATATCCTTAAATTTACTGGTGTAAAAACATTCTGATTTTAAAGTCCCGAAAAAACATTCTGCACAGGCATTATCGAGGCAGTTGCCTTTGCGGGACATACTTTGGATGATGCCAAACTCCCGTAACTGATACTGGTACCATCGATGACGGTATTGCCAGCCCTGATCTGAATGAAGAACCGGATTGGTACCCGCATCAAGCCTGGCAAATGCCTTAATGAGCATGTCATCGATCATCGGCATGGTTGGATGTTCTGAAATACTGTAGGAGATCACTTCGTTATTGAAGAGATCAATAATGGGTGAAAGGTAGAGTTTGCGGCCACTGACGGCGAATTCAGTGACATCGGTGACCCATTTTTCGTTGGGCCGGCTGGCTTTGAAGTTTCGTTGCAGGATATTGTCAGCAGCGCGCCCATGTTCACCCCGCCATGAACTGTAGCGCTTCACTCTTATTGCAGCTTTGAGACGAAGCACATTCATCAGACGTTGAACCACTTTGTGGTTCAACGCTCCTCCCTCTCTTCTGAGCGCCAGTGCTATCCGCCGATAACCATAGCGGCCCAGGTTCTCATCATAATCTCTTTGATTCTGCATTTCACTTCATCGTATTTTCCCGGAGAGCGGAGTGCTTTCAGATGATAGTAAAACGTACTCCTGGGTATCTGAGCTATCTGCAAAAGCTGGTCGAACGAATAGTGCTGCCTCAGTTCGTCGATAATTCTGACCTTATTCCTTACCGAACTAAGGCTTTCAACTTTTTTAAATAAAGTATCCGCAATTCCAGACGGCGGACTTTTTGTTCAAGCTCCTGAATACGTTTATCTTTCGAACGCTCCAGTTCTACCTCAAGCGCAACAGGATCATCAATCATATGAAAGTGCCCTTTTCTTGCCCACACGGAGAGAACGAAGCCCTTCCTCTCCATGTTCGCTGAACACCTTCATCCACTTCCCAACCGAGGCCGAACCCGCGACGTTAAATTTCGCAGCAGCCTGCGTCTGGGAAATCTGTCCCGTCAGTACAGCCTTCACGGCTTCGACTCTGATATCGGGATCGATTGATACGCCCTTATCCCTGGGCTTCAGACCTTCTTCTCCATAAGCATCATAGGCTGCAACCCAAATTCTTACCTGGGTTCTGGGAACGTTAAAGCGAGCTGAAGTTAAGCGATAGCCTTCATCGGTAGCGAAATAGTGCATAACCACTTCGAGGCGCTGTTGAAAGGTGTACTTACGTCTGGACATGGAACTCTCCAATTTGAGAGTCCAACTAAATGGGCGCAGTGCATGTGGTTGGTTAATGAAAATTAACGTCCTACGGGGCTTTCTTCTTTCTGCCTCACAACATCAAAACACTCAAACATCATGAGGCAAAAAGCCTCAAGCGCCGACACCATTATACCGTGTTTACTCTCATCCTCCCAGGGCTGATAAGCTGGTAAGTTAATAACTTTTAAGATGGTTTCCGCCGTGTTTCTGCCCTGCATCCTGGCATCTGCTGGAGTTCAGTCATGAATTTTCCCCTCTGTCGATATGCTCCGGTTACCACTTCTGCGCCGTCCAGTGTAGCGGTTCTGTGCAGACGCAATGCATTGCCAGAACAACCCCCTTGTTCGCCAACTGCGCCCATGTCTGATGTTAACCAAACGACTCAGCTACCAGTTTGAAGATTTACGCCCAAATAGAGGTCTACGCCTATGACAAAATTCTCCAGGCAATATCAGATATCAGTAGCGTCATGTTCGAAAGAGATTTTTAAAGTCACTTTTCCTGATTGTATTTCTTTCAAAATTTAATGAAGGTAAAGTTATTTAGCCAATTGACGCGCCACTTGAATAAGTTATTATTACTTACAAGCGCTCTGAGCTATCAGCAATTTTACAGGCTCAACTATGCCTGTAGAAATATCTTTGCATCGATATTATTTTAAGTAATCAATTATGACACTCACTGCATATTACCAGTTAAGAAATACAAAGTCCTCAGGTCTTGGTTTCGAATTGCTGACCAGTGAACCGGGAGCCTTTATTGTGCTGGAAGAATGCAGTTATGAGAAACCGTATGAAATTGCCCGTTATGGGCATAACGGGAGTGCAGGCGATCGTTCGAATGCGTTCAGCTGCACGATGAATAAAGCCAGTAGCCTGCATAATTACAGTGGAGCAAAGCTGGATTACAACGTTTACGAAGAAACTGCCTGAATCATCCTGTAATAATTGTGTGTAGACTTTGCCCGCCGCTGGCGGGCTTTTTTTATGTGACACCGGACAGGAGCGCCAGGCATCATGACAGCGCCCTATCCTCTCTTGCTTCACTTCCTGTCAGGTTTAAGACGACTATCAAACCGGAACGGTATCTGTTGAGCCTTCTGCACGATCCCGTAAAACTCAGGGTGCTCAGGATTTAACAGATAATTGAACTCTACCGGCGATAAGGCTGAGGGAACACGCAGTGCAACCGAGCTCCTGGTAAATGACCAGGCATCTCCGTAATCAGCCAGTTCCTGAGGCGCATCCTCATCAGCCCAGTTGTCCGGTAATTCATCCATGTTTGCGCTTTGGATTAGTTCATCAGGCACATCGATACTCAGTAGCGTGAAAGAGTCCATTATCTGTGCCGCATGCAGGTGTACCAGCGTCTCCAGCATCGTTAGTGATGCCGTTTCGGAGACATATACCATTGACACCCCCACGCTATTCCAGCGCCCACCAGCCTCTTTCGCACCATATCCGGTCCAGGCCGTAGAAAGATACTTTGTTTTCGTCAGCCTGTAGAGGATCACGAGTACACCCCATGCTCCAGACGTGTAATCAGCTTAATGACCTCATACGCTCCCGTCTCGGATGCCATCAGGTCTGCTGGCACTTTCCAGCTCAATGCCCGGTTAGGTTCATTCAACCACTTCTGTGCGGCTTCCTTGTCGCCTTCAAACAAATCTACCGCCCGATCAATGACGCGGATAATACGTACCAGACGTTCACTTTGTTCCGGGTTAAAACGTGCCTTCACACTGCGGCTAAATGTGGTTGAAGGGATACCGGACATTTTTCTCAGGTCATTCTGGGTTATTCTGGCCCAGTCAGTGATCCGGTTTGCCACCTTCCCGTCCAGGCCTTCATTGATTTGCCCCAGGAGCGCTACGCCATCAGCATTATTTAACCCGGCAACCTGCCAGAGGCGCTGTGGTCTGGCTGGAGTTGAGGACAAACTAAATGTTTTCATAGCAAACCTCCATTTGGTCATTACATTATACCCAAATGGTAACACCGGAGCAAATATCAACCACCAGCAGACGGAAGGCATTTTTCCTGATTGCGATACCTCAGAGTGTAGCGATCGGTATCGAGTCCCACCTCGTTGTGTAGGCTGGAGAGAGCATATCTCTCTTCATTGACCACGCCGGTGCGATGCCCCGACCGGCAAACCATACTTTGCCTGAGTTGTTTATCGTATCCAGTACGTTCATGAGCGCGTCACTGTTTGCATACGACCTCCCTTCATCAAATAACGATAGCTGGGTAACTCCGCAGGGACGGAAATCGTTGAGCATGACACCAGCCTTTGCATAGTTATGTCCGTCTTTCCAGATTTTATCCAGAGCCCGGCCCGCCGCCGCGATAATGTCCCGCGTATCACGTGATGGAATGCAGAGCTGTTCGCTGGAGACTTTGCTGTAATAGGGTTCATGTTTTGAAAAAGTCGAGGTTTTTATGAAAGCTGATACCTGACCGCAGTACTGACGTTCCTGGCTCAATTTTTCCGCAGCACGTTCAGCATACTGGCAAATTGCCTGCCGCATGGATTCATACGTTGTTATACGCTGCCCGAAACATCAAGAAAAAGATTGTGCTCATTAAATGAACAGATCAGGATTTCTATTGAAATTGATAGAAAAAAGAGGCTGCATAGCCTCTTTTTTTCCTCACTTCTCATCCTTTAGGGGGGAATGGATCTTTTCCATGAGAGTCTCTATCTCTGATTTGTCCATTTGGTCGATGAATAACCAGTTCACTTTCCTGATTGCGGGAGATTGAACGAGCCGCATCTATTGCTTCCTGTTGTGTACGATGGGTAGATGTTACCCGTTCATTACCCTCTCCACGTACAGCCCACTTACCATTGTGCGGTACGACATGTTGGTTCTTTCCCATGAGGTTTCCTGACAAGTGTTCGACACCATGTGGTGCCATATTAAATAATAAACACTATATATTGCGTTTCATTTGTGATGAGTCACATTTCCTGTTTTCAACAAAAATACAGAAACATCTTGCGGAGGCGCTGCCCTCCGTTGGTTAAATTAATGCAATGAATATCAGTCTGTTAATGAAATCCATATCCATACAACCTCCTAAAAACCTAAATGCAGAAACAATAAACCACCCTTAATGATTTAAAAATTATCAATCATAAGAAAAAACGATCGATCGTTTTTATAGATCGATTTTATGATATCAATAGATTTTACAGATCAATGTAAAATCATGATTCCTTGCCAGATTTCATTGCATCACAAGCTATGTACCAGCCATGGATGATTTAAGTGCTGGTAACGAACAAAGGAAGGTATAAAAATGAAATTTGAAAAATAATTTAAAATCATGGTGATACCAGCATTTTCAGTTTCAGTAAGCGCAACAGCGTCTAACGCCACCGTATACGCACTTCCTGATGCAAAATCATTTGGCGTCGCCAGCGAAGACCAAAAAGGTTTGATGTTTCTAGGAATGGACAGGAATGCGGACCTAAAGGGTATTTGTTTCGCCATGCTGAAACAGGCTGAATCAAACATCCCTTATGCTGATGTCATCGCAACCACAAATAATAAAGACTTCCGCATGCATGCCCTGCGTCCCAACATTCGTGACAATACCAAAGAGGTCGTATGTTCCTTTGGAACCGATGCATTCGACTACCTGGATAACCTGTCAAAATCCAGTATGAGTTTGGTCAGTATTCGCTTTAATGGTGAACAGCGTCATTTCAGTTTTAACACCAGCTCTTTCAGCAAGTTACTGACGCCCAGTGGAGCCAAAATCGCAGAACAAGCCGCTGATGATTATAAGCGAGGTATCCGCTCTCCTGTCTTTTACAACAAGGCTCCATCTTCAGTCACAGAAAATAAGGACAGGTATGCACTAAGTGACCAGAAACTTAATGAAATCTGGAACAAACTCCCCTCAGAAACCCGTAGAAAATTACTGCCATCGCAGCGGGAGTGGATTAAGCAAAAAGATACCTGCCGTAGGGACACAGAATGCCTTACCGACATGACCAACAAACGCATCAAGATACTCGAGGTGGCAAGATAATGGCTTCAGCAACTCTTATCAGGCTAAACAAAGACGAATGGCAAAAACTTCCAGCAGGCCATTTTTATAACGGAAAGTATCAGATTGGTCCCTTTACCCTCACCTATGAATTTATCGTCAAATACATGACCCTAATCCACAAAACGGAAATACCGGAATCCTGGCTTACCGATAACGGTACCAGTCTTGATGAACGCAGAGTTTTGTACATGGAAGCTAGCGATATTCTGACAAAAGATATCGTAAGAGAAATTCAAAAAACGGTGAAATCTCCTCAGGACCAATTACAGGTTTATCGCAGAAATGATCAGATCATAACCCTCGAAATGATGGAAAAGTAGGATGCTAAAAACTCACAAACATTTGACCAAAATAGTTACAATTTCTCTGGCATTAGCGTTTGCAGTGCTTGTTGTTCATGGTGTCCTTACATCACCTCCGAACCATGACACAGAAACTCCAGATGTTAACTCAAGTACCTCTAAAACCAGCAGAACCGGAAATGGTCAACGTTGTTAATCGGATACATGCTCCTGAAGAGGTTTACAGGCGTTTCCAGGATAACGAATTCAGGGCTACTAATCACTTCAGAACTTGCCGATTAATGGTCACAGGTAGGGTAAAGAACATTGGAACAGCCACCTTTACCAAAGATCTGATCTCCTCCCTGAAAACAGTGCCAGGCTAAACTGAAGTCTCCGGTCTTTCTTCCATCTCACGGAGAGGCACATCGCCATGAAAAAGACCCGCTATACCTAAGAACAGATAGCATTTGCGCTGAAACAGGCCGAAACCGGCACTCGGGTGGAGGAAGTCTGCCGAAAGATGGGCATTTCTGAAGCCACATTTTACAACTGGAAGAAAAAGTTTGGCGGCATGGGCGTGACAGAGCTGCGCCGCCTGCGCCAGCTTGAGGAAGAGAATCAGTGTCTGAAACGTCTGGTGGCTGATTTAAGTCTGGACAAGGAGATGCTGCAGGAAGTTATCAAAAAAAAGTTCTGAGGCCGGCTCAGAAGCGTCAGGCGGTACATTTTCTGCGGGAGGCTTACCGTATCAGTGTTCGGCGGGGATGCGGACTGCTGATGCAGAGCAGAACCGTTTACCACTGGCAGAGCCGGCGGGATGATCGGGCGATAACCCTGCGTATCCGGGAAATAGCAGAAACCCGGATCCGCTACGGTTGCCCGCGTATTCATATTCAGCTGCGGCGGGAAGACTGGCCTGTTAACCACAAGAAAACACACCGAATTTACTGTCTGGAAGGCCTCAACCTGCGCAAAAAGCGCCCCCGCAGGCATGTCAGTGCAGCACATCGTCAGCAACGTCCGGTCCTGACCGGAGTCGATCAGTGCTGGAGTATGGATTTCGTGTCGGATAACCTGTTTAACGGACGACGTTTCCGGGCGCTGACTGTAGTGGATAATTTTAGTCGGGAGTGTGTGGCGATCCATGCCGGAAAGTCGCTGAAAGGTGAGGATGTGGTCGGTATGATGGAAAGGTTACGGGTGCCGGGCAAGCGCCTTCCGGTACGTATTCAGACAGATAACGGCAGCGAGTTTATCTCGAAAAGTCTGGATAAATGGGCGTATGAGCACGGGGTCACAATTGACTTCTCCCGCCCCGGGAAACCAACGGATAACCCGTTTATTGAATCATTTAACGGCAGTCTGCGGGATGAATGCCTGAACATTCACTGGTTCCTGTCGCTGGAAGATGCGCAGGACAAACTCGACCTTCATCCGCAAAAATTTTTCTGTGGTCCTAGAGCAAACGGTACGTGAACTGAACGGGAAAGCTGCCTTTCGCTTGAGGAAGCCCCTCCGACGAAACAGCAAATTGTCTGCAGTCGCAGTTTTGGTGTGAAGATCATGGAGTACGAGTCGCTCCACCAGGCTATCTGTCAGCACGCTGAGCGGGCCTATGAAAAGCTGCGTAAAGAGCACCAGTATTGCCGGCATATTTCCGTTTCCATCAAAACGTCTCCGTTCGCCGTTAAAGAGCCTTACTACGGTAACGTGGCCACGGAGAAACTGCTTACACCCACTCAGGACACCAGGGATATCATTGCTGCCGCCACAACGGCTCTGGAGCGTATCTGGAAGGATGGGCACCGGTATGCCAAAGCCGGAGTTATGCTGAATGATTCCACCGGGTCTGGCGTTTCGCAGCTGCAGCTGTTCGACGAACGCCCGCCTGCCTCACAGTGCTGAGCTGATGATGGTTCTGGACGGGATCAACAACTCAGGGCTGGGTAAAGTATGGTTTGCCGGTAGAGGAATTGCCCCGGAATGGCCGATGAAACGTGAGATGCTTTCATCGGCATATACCACGCGCTGGAAGGAGCTGCCGGTTGCCCGTTTCTGACCGGCGAAATGACAGACGGAACTTGCCGCCAGATCATACTTTACCGATCATGCAGATGACTTGTCTCAGGGGGGAACCATGACAAATATCATTCTGTGTGATGTAACTGCCAGCGTCAGCGAACTTAAAAACGATCCGGTGGGCAGCGCCGGTGCCGGCTGCGGCTACCCGGTCGCTATTATTGACAGCAACCGGCCTGTTTTTTTATTGTGTGCCCGCGGTTCTGTATGAAAAAATGCTCGGTCTTCTGGACGAAAAAGACCTGGCGCAATTGATAACAGAACGTCAAAATCAATATATTTTGTGATCGGACAACGTGACAAACGACATCACAGTGGAGACACTGCTGACGAGGTGATCCAAAGGTCGTAAAAACGGCCGGAACTGGTTACCGGCCGAACGAAGGACCGGCCTACGCGCAGCGGCGGCAACTGGCTTTAAAAATGCTGGCGGAAATTTAAAATTAAGCCGCATACCCTGCGAAATTTTGCAGATTTCACTCAACATGCATGCTTCGTTCATTTCCCAACAGAGCTTTCACCATCGCCTGTAATAGCAGTCCTGCTGCGTGATTACTCCGCTCAACGGGTCACCGGCGCTATGCCAATACCTGTTCGTGACAGGCATTGATGGAACTGCGGTCCCAAACTAATAATGTAACGACGATGCAGGTGGGACCGTGGTCCCAGGCTGAAACCTAAACGACGGTGCAGGTGGGACCGTGGTCCCAGGCTGAAAACCTAAACGACGGTGCAGGTGGGACCGTGGTCCCAGGCTGAAAACCTAAACGACGATACAGGTGGGACCGTGGTCCCAGGCTGAAACCTAAACGACGATGCAGGTGGGACCGTGGTCCCAGGCTGAAAACCTAAACGACGATGCAGGTGGGACCGTGGTCCCAGGCTGAAACCTAAACGACGATGCAGGTGGGACCGTGGTCCCAGGCTGAAAACCTAAACGACGATGCAGGTGGGACCGTGGTCCCAGGCTGAAAACCTAAACGACGATGCAGGTGGGACCGTGGTCCCAGGCTGAAACCTAAACGACGATGCAGGTGGGACCGTGGTCCCAGGCTAAAAACCTAAACGACGATGCAGGTGGGACCGTGGTCCCAGGCTGAAAACCTAAACGACGATGCAGGTGGGACCGTGGTCCCAGTCTGGAAGCCTAAACGACGATGCAGGTGGGACCGTGGTCCCAGGCTGAAAACCTAAACGACGATGCAGGTGGGACCGTGGTCCCAGGCTGAAACCTAAACGACGATGCAGGTGGGACCGTGGTCCCAGGCTGAAAACCTAAACGACGATGCAGGTGGGACCGTGGTCCCAGGCTGAAAACCTAAACGACGATGCAGGTGGGACCGTGGTCCCAGTCTGGAAGCCTAAACGACGATGCAGGTGGGACCGTGGTCCCAGGCTGAAACCTAAACGACGATGCAGGTGGGACCGTGGTCCCAGGCTGAAAACCTAAACGACGATGCAGGTGGGACCGTGGTCCCAGGCTGGAAGCCTAAACGACGATGCAGGTGGGACCGTGGTCCCAGGCTGAAACCTAATCGATAATACAGGTGGGACCGTGGTCCCATAGAGAGTATTCAGGCCAGTTATTTTTTCTGGCCTGTGAGAAAGGAAATGAAGTAAAGGGAGATAACCGTAGACTAAAGCGTGTCCGCATCAAACTCCTAGTTTCTCAAGCTCCTTAAGAATGGCTTCTATTTTCTCTATACACTCCGCAGGAATGCGGGACCTATCCAAGTTAAGCACCATTTTATCGCCCTTGTACAATGCTGTTGCCCCTGGAGCAAACTGATGACGTGAGCTCAGATTAACTCTTGATGCGGAAGATTGTTTCAGTACGGATGTTAAAAGACTAATGACCTCTTCAGCTTCGAAGATTAGTCCCGCTTTCTTCTGATCGTGGAGAGTCTCAGCCTGCTGCTTCAGTAATTCTTCTTTATCTGCAAAAGCCTTCTGAAGGGCTTCACCTGACCGGGCAGACAGTTCTCCAGGATGTGCAAACAGGGCAACAACGGATTTAGGCAGTTTGGCCGTATTGATACAGCGGGTAATGATCTTACGAGAGATGTTTTCCGCATCGGCAAGTGCAGAAATATTTCCAGCAAACTCATTCTGCAGCCGGCTTGTATAACGCAGACCACGTTCATAAGCACTCGTCGGCCGATAATCGTTACCCAGTCGGGACAATGCTGCCATCTGCTCATCGTCCAGTTCACCAACCAGAATGCGATAATCACTTTCCGTCAGGATTGCGGCTTTACGGCGACGGCTGCCGTCTGCAATTTCAATGACATCGGAAACCCGGCGGCCGAAAGCTGGAGTCTGCTGACCAGTCAGTAAAAATGAAGGAATGAGATCATCCAGAGCATCTTCGGTAAGTAGTTCCTGATCGCGCTCATTGCCTGACCATACGCGTGAAGCGCTCTCAACAGAGTCTCCCCGGAGCACTTCAAGGGTAAATTTTACTTCCCGTCCACATACCGGAAGAGAGATGGCATTACCGCGGGCCATAGCACCCACGCGCGCAATTAATGAATCCACCATCGGCGCAGCCGGCGCCGGTGATGAGGTATCTTCAGTCGATTGAGTATGTGTGGTATGTCTTGGAATGACAGGGGCACGCTTCATTATCTAATCTCCCAGCGTGGTTTAATCAGACGATCAAAAATCTCATCGCAAACAGGCTCCCAGATAGAGAGGGCATTACGCCAGGCACCTGTTGAAGAACGTTGATCAATAGCCTGTTCAAAAACGGTTCTCATACGGATCTGACCTTTACCAACTTCATCCGTTTCGCGCACAACATTTTTAAGGACCATGCTTCCCCAGGCATCCCGAATTTGTTCTTCCATCCACGGGGACTGCGAGCCGTTATTATTACTGTATTTGGTAAGCAGAATACGGACATCTGGCTCGAAGCCTTTAAGATCCACGTTCTTAAGCAGGTCACGAAGCATATCGAAAAACTGCAGTGCGGAGGTGTAGTCGAACAGCTCTGCCGGAGTAGGGACAATCAATACATCAGCAGCGCATACAACATTTATCGTACCGATACCAAGGTTGGGTGCACTGTCGATAACAATCACGTCATAATCATGAGCGACCGTTTCAATGGCCAGACGGAGCATCAGGTGCGGGTCAGTAGGTAATTTGCCTTCGTCAAATTTCCCCATCAGCTCAGTTTCAATGCGGTGCAGTGCCAGACAGGACGGGATGATATCAAGGCCAGGCCAGCAGGTGGGCTTAATAGCGTAGCTGGCATCATCCTTTTCCCCAAGATAAAAGGGCAGGAGAGTGTCCTCAGCATGAATATGAAGATCGGGCACCCATCCGTGATACATAGAAGCAGTTCCCTGTGGGTCATTGCCTTCAACGAGAAGAACACGGAGTCCTTTCAGGGCTAGGTCCTGAGCTAGGTGAACAGAAACGGAGGTTTTGTAAACCCCCCCTTTATGAGCCGCAACCCCGATCACCGGAGGGAAAGCATCTTCTGCACGCCGCAGTCGGGTACCGAACACATCCCGCATATGATTGATTTGTTCGATGGTATAACCAACACGTTGTTCAACTCTGCCACGGGTTTCCATATCAGGGTGAGGTAACCGGCCGGCTTTCTCTGCATCCCTGATTGCCTGAGAAGAAACGCCAACCAGATCCGCCGCTTCACCAATTCTCCAGCGGCGGGTGATCTTCCTTGCTTCCGGACTGTCGTCATTAAACTGCGCAATGGCGATAGCCTTCGTCATCTCATGTCCAGCAGTAATGCACTGGTTAAGTATATCCATCAGTCCCATTCTGAGCATCCTTTAATCATCGCTTTGCATCATTTTATTAAATCTTGGGATTATTTGCAAAGCAACAATAAAATCGCAAAGTCATCTGAAAATTGCAAAGCTGACTGTAATGAAAGCTGTAAACCGGAGAAGAGAGGCTCAATCACTTACCGCAGTCAATATTTCTCACTGCCGCTCGCCGTAGTAAGCGATCTCACGAAGTGAGGAAGTGGAAAAGCACAGAGACTGCACAAAGCACGAACGCTACGATGCCGGATACTTCTCCGGATTAGTCTATCTTCATGAAGTTGACTGTGATATGTGAAAAATTGACTATGGTATGAAACTAAACGCCGAGGGCTGGTCAACAACAAAAGAACATTCTACATATCGCAGTCAATATTTAATGTTAAATCAGGGAGAGTTACTCATGCGGCATTCAGATTACCCTTGCAGAACCCCGAATGTGGTGGGGTAGATCTGGCTGGGGATTAACGTTATTCATTGCTTCGATCCAGTAATTGATCCCAAAGAGATCATATTGAGATCCTAAAGAGATCCCCGGATCGCTGCAGCAGGCGCTGTAACTGGCTTGAACGTCATACTGGATCGACTGTGGAATGTAAAAAGTTGACTGCTGTATGCGAAATCTAATACTGTGATATGCAACGGTATTTACTGAGGTATGTATATCCGTTGACTGCGATACGTATAACGACATTCTTTTGTGGATAACCGTTGAGGATCAAGATGACGAGCGAAAATAACAGCTTACCTCTCAATCTTCAGGAAGTGGACAAGACAACCGGCGAAGTTGTTAAGCTGGATGTCAACAGTACCAGTACTGTGCAGCCGGTAGCGCTCATGAGGCTCGGTCTCTTCGTTCCAACCCTGAAATCAACCTCCAGGAGTAAGGCAAACCGTAAAAACGTCACAGATGCCACTGAGGAGCTCGTACAGCTGTCCATCGCCAAAAGCGAAGGGTACACCGACGTTAAGATCACCGGTTCGCGTCTTGATATGGACACGGATTTTAAAGTCTGGCTCGGGATCATTCGCTCGATGTCTGAGTATGGGGTAAAAAGTGACACCCTGGAACTGTCGTTCGTTGAATTCGTTAAGATGTGTGGATTTGACTCACGGCGCTCAAACAAGAAAATGCGGGATCGCATCAGCAATTCCCTGTTTAAACTCGCCTCGGTTACCCTGCAGTTCCAGAGCGAGACCAAAGGATGGACCACCCATCTGGTGCAGTCAGCCTATTATGACATCAACGAGGATATCGTGGAGATCAAGGCTGAACCCAAGCTCTTTGAGCTTTACCATATGGACAGGCGGGTCCTGCTTCGGCTGAAAGCCATTGACGCCCTGCAGCGGAAGGAATCTGCCCAGGCGCTGTATACCTACATCGAGAGCCTTCCCCAGAATCCCGCACCTATCTCCATGAAACGTATGCGGGACCGGCTGAATCTTACCTCAAATGTCTATACGCAGAACCACACGGTCCGAAAGGCTATGGAGCAACTTCGGGATATCGGCTATCTGGATTACACCGAGTTTAAACGTGGCCGGGCGACTTACTTTAGCGTTCATAATCGCAATCCCAAACTCATCAGCGGGACGGTGAAGGTACCGCGCAAGGAGGAAGAAGAGAAGGCGCCGGAGCAGAATTATGACGAAGTCATCAAGGCACTGAAGGCTGCAGGCATCGATCCGCAGAAACTTGCTGAAGCGCTATCGGCGATGAAGCCGGAAAATTGACTGCGATATGCATTACCATGACTGCCGTATGCATACGCAATTAGTTATTGACTGTGAGGTGCATCACGCATACTACAGTCAATATTCGCTCTCCTTCCTGCAGGTAAAGATCGGACAATATTGACTGCAGTATGTCATTTATGGCCAGAATATGCTGATATTGACTGCAGCATGCAAGTTTGACGAGGGTGTTACCCGACCAATTGAGAGCTCTCCACGTGACTGCATCCCACAGTCAATATTTCAGTAAATCCCCGGTGCGCACTGAATGAAGCCACTCAGCAGAGCGTTGATTCCGGCATTGCCATACAAGAGCTGCTAAAACCAGTCCTCCGAAGTTCGTTAATCCTATCGTACCCTCAGCCAGCTTCGCACTGATATCTGCAATCATAAAGAGGAAACCTGATGGCTGTCAGAAATGGCCCGGGACGCAGTCACCGACGATATACTGAATAACGACCTGGCTTACCCGGTTGGAAAGGCCCTCAGGTACATCCCCTGTAACCTGCTGATATCCGGATCGCAGTAAGTTTTATTGTCTGCGGTATGAAGATGTCAGCTGGTCACCAGGGGACCGGGGCTCCTTAATACGAATGATGTCATGGTGCAATGAGAAGGTGAGGCGACACGGGATGCGGTATGAATATTTCTCTCCAGACCCGGATGGAATGATGCCCGGGTCATACTGGATAAGCGTAACGCTTCTGCAGCCGGCACGGTGAGAGACTCAGAAGCGACTGACTGACTCTGCCTCGTCTGGAATGCGTTTGTCTTTATCTCCTTCACTAAGTGGCAAAGCCCCGGCCGCCTGCCCGACAATCTCAGCCGGCCGGTGGCAGGGAGCGAAGGATCTCCGCGGCATCTCGACCGTCAGCGGTAAAGGGAACGGCCAGGGTGGCAGCCATGTCCAGCGCAAATACCCGGGTATAGACTTCCATCGAGCGCGGATCCTTATGCCCGGCCAGCGCCTGGTTGACCTTCCTGAGCTGCCGGTGATAAAGCATGTGCATGATATAGCTGTGCCGGAAGGTATGCGGCGTCACGGCGATCGAAAAATACACGCCATCAGCTTCAGCCCGCTTCACCGCCTGTTTCAGCCAGTTGCGCATTGTCTCATCCGTGACCGGCCATAACGGCTCCCGCCGGCGGGGCGGGTGGTGACCATCCAGCTTTCCATCTGACGCACAAAACTGCCATCCGTCAGCGGCACCAGGCGCACTTCATCTTTTGGCGGCCGCCCGCGGCGCGCCCGCACTTTCTCCGAAAGCACCCTAACAAAAGGGCGCAGACCATCCTGGTCGAAGGATTCCGGGGTGAGCGTCCGGGCTTCACCGATACGGCTCCCGGTATTCCACATGGTGGCGAACAACATGTGGTGACGCTGGTCCGGCATATACCAGAGGAGGGCGCTCACTTCCGGCGCAAGGAGGTAAGCCGGCGTGGCACCTGTTGAGGTGGCCATCCGCCGGAGTGCCACCGCGGTCGCAAAATCAACGCCCGGGGCGGATCGGCAGCAGGGAGACGCGATCTGGTGAATTCTGCAGGGGAATGATGCTGTTCATGAGTTATTTTTCACGTAGCGCACAACGGGTTTGGATACAGCTATTCTGGCCTGAAGCGGCTGATCCTGCCATGACAATAAATCGCAGCGCGCGGATCCTTTTGTTGTCTTATCCCACATTATTGCGGGTAAAACCAAATGCGTAAAGGATCCTTTTGCGGTTAAGATCTATGCTTAAGCCAGTTATGACGCGGCCTGCAGGCACTTTCGTCGTTTTTGGGAGAAATGGGGTAATGCCAGGACAAACAGCTATGTTGACACTGGCAGTAATGGAGACGAGAAACGGCTACCTTCCAGATGCGATCGGCAGGAATGATCTTTAACATGTTCCGTCTGTGGTTGTGTAAGGGTAGTCAGTACGGCAGTGACGACTGGCACCGCTTCTGCGGGCCAATAACCTGGCACCGAGCTTGAGCCGGCGTGGCAACTGCCAGGATAATGCGGTGGCCGAATTGTTCTTCAGTTCACTGAAAAAAGAACGCATTAGTAAGAGAACATACCAAACCGGGATCTGGCCCGGGCGGATGTCTTCGATTACATTGAAGTGTTCTACAATCCGACCCGGCGCCACAGTCATCCCGGCGGCGTCAGTCCGGAGGCCTTCGAACAGGCCTCGTCGTGAGGACAGAATTTGTCTACAGGCATGGGGTCAGTCCATAGTTACATCTAATGTATCCTATGAACCGAGCGTATTTTCCCCATTAAGGGAAGTATCTTTTTTTGAAATTCCCGTAAAACGGGAATGATAAGATAGAAAAGTTACTTTTGTAGTTGAGCATTTGCATTAAGACGCATGCACGTTAGAACCGCGTCAGATGGGACCCCTGGATTTCGGGCCAGTATGACGGACAAGAGGAAAAGACCTAAGCGAAGGCAAGCGGCAGGATCAATACTAATTTTATGTATAAAATTAATGTCTCTCTCGTCTTTGTTGATAGCTACAACTCCCCCCTCCATCATTGCTGTAGATTTACCATCAAAAGTAACTTTTACGTTTTTGTAGACTTGCTTATTATGGTGCTTTGTTTTTTTATCTTTCAGAACAGCCTCATGAGTAAGGCGAAGAAACGCCATACACAAGGTGATCACTTCATCATCACTCAGCTTTGTTGAAAAGGCCTTTTGACCAGTCCAGTCAAAACTTCCCGGCTTCGATACTAAAGGCCCCGCAAGGATAAGATTCACACTGCCATTTGTCTCAGAAAAATTGAGCTCAAGCGCTGTCTTACCGGAATTAAATACCTTTTCATTTCGGTAAGGTTGATGCTGTGGTACATCGTTATTTATATTTTCCACCAAATATGTCCTTCACCTTCGTTGATTAAATTCTTCACCAGACCAATGTAGGTATACCCTCTAGGTTGCTTCATCGCAAAAATATAAGCACTGGTCTCCAGCATTAGATAGTCTCCTGAGGGAACACCAGGAGGAACCTCTGTAGATCTAAGGATTTTAGTGTGCTCCTTTTTAACTTTGACCCTGGCCCAAATTCAGTGCAGTGCTAAATCAGAGAGCTTCGTCTTTCCGGAGACTTCGGATGAATTCAGCCGGAGTCATGTCATTTAATGATGAATGCGTTCTCTCATGATTATATTCCCTGCGCCAGTTGTCGAGTTTGTCCTGCGCATCTTCCAGTGAGAGAAACCAGTGAATGTTCAGGCATTCATCCTGCAGACTGCCGTTAAATGATTCAATAAACGGGTTATCCGTTGGTTTTCCGGGGCGGGAGAAGTCCATTGTAACACCGTGCTCATACGCCCATTTATCCAGACTTTTCGAGATAAACTCGCTGCCGTTATCTGTCTGAATACGTACCGGCAGGCGCTTGCCCGGCACCCGCAACCTTTCCATCACACCGACCACATCCTCACCTTTCAGCGACTTTCCGGCATGGATCGCCACACACTCCCGACTAAAATTATCCACTACAGTCAGCGCCCGGAAACGTCGTCCGTTAAACAGGTTATCCGACACGAAATCCATACTCCAGCACTGATCGACTCCGGTCAGGACCGGACGTTGCTGACGATGTGCTGCACTGACATGCCTGCGGGGGCGCTTTTTGCGCAGGTTGAGGCCTTCCAGACAGTAAATCCGGTGTGTTTTCTTGTGGTTAACAGGCCAGTCTTCCCGCCGCAGCTGAATATGAATACGCGGGCAACCGTAGCGGATCCGGGTTTCTGCTATTTCCCGGATACGCAGGGTTATCGCCCGATCATCCCGCCGGCTCTGCCAGTGGTAAACGGTTCTGCTCTGCATCAGCAGTCCGCATCCCCGCCGGACACTGATACGGTAAGCCTCCCGCAGAAAATGCACCGCCTGACGCTTCTGAGCCGACCTCAGAACTTTTGTTTCAGTATCTCCTGCAGCATCTCCTTGTCCAGACTTAAATCGGCCACCAGATGTTTCAGACGCTGATTTTCATCCTCCAGTTACCGCAGACGCCACAGTTCGGTCACGCCCAGACCAGCGAATTTCTTCTTCCAGTTAATGGGATGGACTACCTCCTCCCGCTGCGGTTAACTGTACGAAATGTGCTCACCAGGAGAATCACCATGAATATCGTATTTCTGGGTATTGATCTGGCTAAAAATGTTTTTCAGCTCTGCGGGTTAAACCAGGCCGGCAAACCGGTTTATACGAAACGAACTGGCCGAAAAGAATTGCTCTAGACGCTGGCAAATATTCCTGCATGTCTGATTGGGATCGAAGCGTCCACCGGGGCATTTTACTGGCAGCGTGAGTTTGAGAAACTGGGGCACAAAGCAAAGGTCATCAGTCCTCAGTATGTAAAACCCTTTGTCCACGGGCAAAAAAATGATGGTAATGATGCACAGGCCATCGCAGTGGCTCTGATGGAACCGACAATGCAGTTCGTGTCGCCAAAAAGCCCCGAACAGCAGGATATCCAGGCTTTACACCGGGCAAGGCAGCGTATTGTCAATCACCGCACTGCTACAGTCTGTCAAATAAGAGGGCTGTTACTTGACCGGGGGATCCCCATTGGCAGTGCTGTCTCCAGAGCTCGCCGGGCTATTCCTCTTATCCTTGAAGATGCAGAAAACGGTCTAAGTTCCCGTATGCGCAGAACAATTGCCGAGCTCTATGATCTCTTTAACGATCTCGAGCGTCGGATCCATTTTTTTGATAAGGAAATTGAAACAGTATTCAGGCAATCAGAAGCCTGTCAGCGTATCGCCAGAGTTAAAGGCATTGGCCCTAAAACGGCCACTGCCGTTGTTGCTGCTATTGGCAAAGGAACTGAATTTAAGAATGGCCGCCACATTGCTGCATGGCTGGGTCTGGTTCCACGCCAGCATTCGAGTGGCGACAGACAAGTGCTGATGAATATGACGAAAAAAGGCGACAAGCATCTGCGGACACTTTTTATTCATGGTGCCTGCTCTGTCGTCAGGGTTGCCACGAATAACGATGATGGCCATATGAATCAGTGGGTTAACCAGTTAAAGGAACGGCGCGGATTTAATAAAACGACCGTGGCGGTCGCTAACAAAAACGCGCGAATAATCTGGTCGATGCTGAGAAATGAGACCGAGTATCAGGTAGTGTGAAATTAATCCCCTGCCAGAAAAAGTTGCAGCGTACTGAGAAATGGTGACAGGTTGCACCTGCACAATCGGAACCTGATTTTTATACTGGCCTCAGAGGCCGTCCAGTTGTTGAGGCGATTGTGTGCGAATTCCCCATTTGGCACAGATTTTCCTGATGCCGGATAGATGTAAGCAACAACCCAAAACCAGATTAAGTACTTGTAAAAAGGAGGTAGTCCATAGATGTAAAAAGTGGCCTCAGAAATACCCATCATTCGGCAGACTTCCTCCACCCGAGTGCCGGTTTCGGCCTGTTTCAGCGCAAATGCTATCTGTTCTTCGGTATAGCGGGTCTTTTGCATGGCGATGTGCCTCTCTGTGAGATGGAAGTAAGACCGGAGACTTCAGTTTAGCCTGGCACTGTTTTCAGGGAGGAGATCAGTTTCAGCCATCAGCCGGTATTCTTCCGGCGTCAGGTTATTCAGGGATTCGTAGAGGCGCTCGCCGTTATATGCAGCCACGCATAGTACCCGGCCCGGGCGACATTCAGTACCCGATACATCGTCATGACACCACATACAGTGCAGTGCTCATTGATAAAGCGGTACTTCAGCCTGGCTCCCTTGCAAAGTACCGCGCGGCCTTTTTCAGGATATCCCATTTTTCTTCGGTTCGTTTTAGCTGCGCCCGGAGTTTCAGGGTCTCGCTTTTAGCTTCCAGTATACCCCGGGCATACTGCTCGCTGTTATCAGGTTTGATAGCCCGTAGCCACTTGTAGAGGCTGTGTGCAGAAACACCCAGACGGTCAGATACTTCGGCGACGGAATAACCGCATTCCGTTATTTGACGGACGGCTTCTTCCTTAAATTCAGGTGTAAATCGTGGTGTGCCCATAGGCTCCTCCTGTGCTCACACTATAGGGCAGGATCATCTACCGGGGCGGGGTCAGTCCAGCATTAGTCGGCGTAGTGGCTATTATAGCCGTTGCATCTACCTGGTATCCAAAAGACCGTAAAATTAATTTTTATATTTTCCTGTTGAGTTTAGTTACTTTTTTGGGACTGGTTGTTTTGGGATTCCTTAACTGGTTCATTGAAGGCTCAGCTTATGGGGCTCTTGTCAGCTGCGTATGTATTATTTTCCTCTGCATGACCCGGCTCCGGTTGATTGTGTATCGCTATAACGTGAAGTCGAGTGTTAAACGAATTGTAGCTTCCGTTAAGGAAGGTAAAAGAGTGGCTTTTATTGCGCACCAAAATTTGGAGCTGAGGGAAGTCGTGGTATCAATGTTCAGCTCAATGCTTCCAGAGCAGTCGCGTGTTATACATGGACCATTTGGTTTCGGAATGGATAATGAGATTGAATTCATTAAACAGCGAAACAGCGCGGATGAAGGGTATCTCGTTATTTTTCTTAACCAGCAAGACTCTTACTCCTGGTTAAAACTCATCGCGGGTGAATCACCTGAAAAAGCGATTGCGTACAACTTTGACTTCATCCCTGATCTGGAGAGTGAACATGAAACTAAATGAGACGTCTGGCGTATGCGATGATGTGCATCTAAATACATTTGTCATCGACCCGGCAACAGCCCGACGTTTTGAGTGCGTTAAAGAGATGGTTCGTAAGCAGGGGTTCAATAACATCACGGAGCCGGAAATCATTGATGCCATATTGTCTGAAATAACAGCTGCAGATGCAGCCGGAATTTTTATTGAGTACAAGTTAAAAGCCACCAAACCTTTGCTTTCTACAGATTAGGGCTTTACAGAGCTTTTTTTTATGTTTTCATATTCATAAATTAGAAAATGAGAACCAGTAAATTGAATATGATTTTAAAAGAAGAAATTGTTTTGGGTATCTACAGCTGGCTTCATATGACTCCGGTCAGCATGCTGGTAAGAAACATAACCAGCGACCAGGGAGGGGATTACGCGATCGTCCGCTTTACCGTCGATAGCCGGGGGGTCCAGATGGGGCCTAAGGCACAGGGCCAGCTTCTTTGTTCATTCGGGTTTAATGTAAAGGAATCCTGTGAGGCCGACCCAAAAGACGGTCCAGGCCTCATAAAGGCCGAAATGATGAACGGTGTTATGCAGCTGGTACCGGAATGCATTGAGCTCACAGACAGCCAAACCCAGGCAATCAGGAAAGAAGTAACCGTGTTTAACAGGGTTTGTGCAATGCAACTCCTGGGGGGGCATGGGAATGCAAGGTCTCTGTGGGAGAAAGAAATTCTTCCCCGGATGAAAGTGCGCAGACAACTACATTGAGGCAAGGCGATGAGCAAAGTGCATTGTATTAGTGGTATTACCTGGAAAAACTCCGATAGCGCGTCTTTCAAAGTATATGCCAGCATTGCTGCTGTATTAAGCCTTGGCCTGGTCACAGCTACCGTCAGGAACTATGAAATTCTACAACTGACTGTTCCGTATACCTGGTATGTCTTCTTCACTGCATTCTGGCTTCTGTTCCCGTCCTTCACGGTCTCTTTCCGGGAGCGGGAAGGGCGTTTGTTTACCTCGATGGGTTTTTACGGGTTAAAACTGGTCACTCTCGACCGCCCTGTCTCCGATGGGTACTGGCTGGTCACGATGGAGAAAAACCGTTACCGCCTCGTCAGAGTATGCAGGGACGGGCGACGCCAGCCTGTATGGCTGACGTTTAAGTCTTTACCAGAGTTTGTTTAACGATTACCGTCGCACGTTCAGGAATACGATACGGGAGACGATATGAATACTGACTTTGCCCATTACAACGAAGAGCAACTACGCAAACTCGGTGAGCTGCACAGTTTACTCCGTCACAGCGATATCGGCTCATCTTACCTTGCCACGCTCCCGGAGCCCCGTAGTGTTGAGGAGTTGAATCCTCCACAGGAAATCAATGTGACTCATTCGGTACCCGACGTCGACACCCTGGTGGATATTTACCGGCAGCAGCGGGTTGATAAAGTCCATGTCAGGGATGAGCATTATTCAACCAAAATCACCCGAAAATATCCCGGGTTCGTTGTGGTCAGAAACAATCATGATCAGGTGATGTCGCTGGTGGGTGAAATCAACCGGCTTCGCGACAAATTTGCTGATGCTGTAAAAGCTATCACTCATTACCAGGACTCCCGGTCAGAAATTCTGCATCAGGTTTACCCGTGGCTGGTGACTTTACAGGTGTCCCGTAATATCCGGATCGTTACTGAGCAAATTCGCTCCCTGGGGTTCACCTGGCAAATCCCTGTCATTCATAAATTTACCCGGCTGGAAACGGTTATCGACCGCTTACGCAGGGAGATAACTGAGCTCCAGCCGGATATCAGTCTGACAAAACAGGATGTTGAACGGCTGAAACAGGAACGAACCGAAGAAATCATGATGCTGTCGTTGCTCAATGATGAAGTGAGTCATGACGATGAAAATTTGAGAAAATTTCGGCTTATCCGGGAAAGTAACTTTCCGGCTGTTAACGTCAATATCCGGTACACCAGTCCTGAAGATCCAGATGATGTTCATGGGCCGTACAAACTCAACTTTCGCGCGCCTTTACCATTAATTTTGTTCAGCGAACCGGGCCGGTTTAATCCGTTAAAAAATTACGTAAAAGGTGAAAGGCAGAAGCGCGGCGATTTTAATGAAAAATATCGTTCTGTCCTGCCCCGTATAGGGCTGGTGGAAGTCATCAGGGAGTCAAAATGAGCCGGATTTTAACCGGGATTTGTGAAGCTGATCCGGCCAGGAGGTTATACAAAGTGGCCGTCAGTAGGGGAAACACTTTTCTGTCTGCAAAAGAACGTTTTCGTGTACAGGTCTGTTTCAAAAATGCCATAACACATCCAGATGAAGATCGGCTGCTGGCCGAGCTGTTGACTGTTCATCACTTCCTGGCTGACACCTCTATTTTATGGCATATGGAGCAAAAAACTTATGCATGCACCACGACATGGGCCACCACGTCCACATGGCTGCCAGAGATATATCAGCGTCAGGCCAGCACGCCCAATGTGGTAAAGATTATCAAATTTATGCACGCCCGGTTTCCAGGCCTTAAAACGGTTGCAGAAACAAATGAGCAGGGTTACGAACAGGCGCTTACCAGTGTGGATTTTGAAATTCCTTACTGGCCGGTGCTGCCGAAATTCGAATCTGATATAGGAACGATACAGGTAACGATTGCCGGGATGATCCGTTACACAGAAACGATGAGCAATAAAGATTGTAAAACCCCTCTCGACTTAATGATAAAAAGTTTTAAGTCAGGGTTGATCCCGATAGAGAAAATGCCGTTGAGTAAGACTGAAAGGCTTATGCCTCTGAATATCAACACCGCTGGTAAGATATTTACACACGCGACATGGCCGAGATGTCGTTACATTTTCGTACCGGATGAGGCGGGAGTAATGAAACTGGTTAACGTGGTCAAATTAAGATTAAAGCCTCTGGAGGAAAAATGACTTACGCTATTTTCTTGTTAGTAACTGCTGTTTGTGCATTCGGATTAAATTATCTGACAAACAAAATCTGTTCCGGTACGGGTATGATTAACCAGAGTGGAGGCTCTAATGTACACGCCTTACGGTGTATCACATCGTTCCTCCTTCTCCTTGTCTCACTCTGGCTTCCTGTCAAACCTGCCGTGATCAATCTGGCAGTAGAGTTTGCTGCACTGGTGAATTTCATTGCATCTGTCACTCTCTATACCGTTGCAAATTTCCGGGCAAAACGGAGATTAAAAAAACAAAGAAAAGAAGAAAAAGCTGCTCAAAAAGGATAATCCATGATATCGCCTCTCATTTTCATTCGTGAGACGCACCAGAACTGATTCAGGCACAGGGTAACATATTTTCAGGTTTCCTGGCTGCCTTCACAATTATTCCGAAGCAGGGAGCAATGTCAGCCGTTTTTAAATATCATCCGGAGTTTTCATGAATAATAAAAGAACGATTACCACTCGAGAGCAGATTAAAATTAATGGGGAAATTCGTGAGAGAACAGCAACCCATATTGTTACCGGTGCTCATGGGTACGAAACCCTTTGCATAAGTGGTTATATTGTCGAACATAACGAGATGGGTGAGGTTATCCATAACAGCGAAAAGTTAGCGGAAGATTTGTTACCTGTTACCTGCCCCACATGCAGGGTCATTTGGTATCACACCCATGAATTTACACTCGATGATTTTGATAGTCTTTCAGGAAAAGGGGATTTTGTTGTGACAGATTTGAAAGAACTGAATATCTGAAAAGTTCATAAGTGACCAGCGCTCAGAAACATGTTGCTGAGTGCTGGCGTTTCTCTCAGTAAAATCTATATGTCGTCCAGATGATTACGCATAAAGCTTACCATGGCTTTTTCACTGGCAAGATATCCACGGATATAACGGAAGACCATCTTTGGATCAGACCAGTTCCCCATCTCGGTAATCTTTTCCAGGGAGTACCCGGCCTTAAACAGCTCTATGGCTCCCCCCACACGCACACTGTGTCCTGTCCATGTCCGGTACCGCCCGGACTGTCGGTTACTGTCGCCGACCTTCCCGGCAATCCCCCAGAGGCGTGCAAATGCCTGGTTCAGTGAATTAGAGGACAGCATACCAACATCTTCCCGTGATACCTTTGATTCATTCTGTAGCTGCGTCAGTAACCCCTCACTGAATCCTGCTTTGACCAGCATCCTGTCTATGGATTTTCCCCGGGATAGCTTACTGCTGGTGGACGGGAAATATCGGTTTGTATGGATGTTTACAGGCTGAAAAAGAAAACGGTGCCCGAAGGTTTCGGTATCGGTGTATTCCACCGTCTCAATCAACCGTCTGACATGCTGACTGCATTGTGGTGAGAGCTGAAATGTCAGGTTACTTGAAAGGCTTGTCTTGGTCCGCATGACGTCCAGAAGGTAACAGGACGTGTCATTTTGCCATTTCAGGTCGCCGGTTTTAATCCTTCGAATTTCCACGTTACGCAGCAGGGTTTCAAACCCAACCCATATCATTGCAAGGTCCCGTATGTCTCTCAGGTCATCGCTTTTATGCAGCGACCGGCGAAGAATATTGAGATCGGATATAAGAAATGGAAGGGCCTGACCGGTGACGATTTTTTTCTCATTCTCCCGCGCCCGCCATACCTGAACCAGTGCTTTTATCAGAACGTTGCGGAAGTCTGGAAAACCCAGGCTGCTGTTAACGCTTGAAAGGCATGCAATAAAATGAGAGATAGTCGCCATTTTAACGGATCCATTCAGCCCATTAATATAGCGCTCGACATCAACCGCTGTGACCGGGAAGGGGGTCAGACCGTGCCTGGCGCACCATGCAGACCAGACACTCGTGACCCTTAACTGACTTCTGGCCGTATTGTACCGGCGAAACCGCAAGAGCTTGAGTGCATCCAGAGCGCTCATGTCATCGGTTCGTGAGATAGCAACCAGTTTGGTTTTATCTGTCATGGGAAGATCTCATGTCTTTTCACTGATACTGTTTTTATAACCAGTATAGTAACATTGTTTTTTTTCAAATCCAGGCAGAACGTGAATTAATCAAATGGCTTCTCTTGCCTGTGCGTGGAACTTCGTTTACTGTTTTCGAAAATAGCCAGTGTTTTTGAACATGCCCCGGAGCGTCGTTGTTGAAAAGCCCAAATGCGCACAGTAGCCTGAGAGAAACCTATCTCCTGAAGTTCAGAAAGTGCAGTACGACTGAAACCCTTGACCGAGTGTTTGAGCGTATCCTGGATAAATTAAATGATGAAGGTGGGGATATAAATAAGATAACCAGCCTGAACGGATCTTATGATCACCGCAGGGCTGAGATCTACATGAAAAAAAACTATGACAAAATACCTGCTTCCGTGTGGCATCTCATCCCCGATGAGATATGAATAATGTAATTAGAAGCTGTTATTCCAGGTTTGATAAAAACGGATGATGTAGAATTCCTTTACTCATTTTTAACGAGGAATATACATGCGACGTAATGCACAAAAATGGATCCCGTTTGGATTTGATACGGATTCAAATAAAATTGTTGATATCGCCAGCGTTGAAAATGGGCTTTCGTGTAACTGTATCTGCCTCATCTGTGGGACCTCCCTGATTGCCAGGCAGGGTCAAAATAAAAAATGGCATTTTAGCCACAGCACAGAAGTAAAAGGGGTTTGTAGTGAGCTCACACTACAACATATAAAAAAATACATAAAGGTGAAAATACAGGAAAAAAAATACCTTGCTCTCCCTCATCTTCTGCAGGGTAAGGAGAAAGGGATAGTTAACCTCAAAAATCTCGCTGGTGGTGGGATTGTTTGTGGCCTTAATGCTGACCTCACAGGGATATGTAACGATACGACAATCGGGATATTTATTAATGATACGTCGGAGGATATCCAGCCCAATCCAGACCTGTTAGCGCAAACAGACCAGCTGGCGCTGGTGGAGATCGATGCCGTTCGGATTGAAAGTATCATCGCTCCATATCGTGAGAATGGGGAAGGCATAAAGATGATGGATGCGATAGAAAAGTTACTTTTCGTTTCTGAGGAAGCGAAAAAATGGATCTACCATCCTATGATGAAGAAGGTTAAACACCATACTTTACACCAGTACCGGCGTGAGCTGTCTACCAGTGGAAATCAGATCCTTGCTTTAATTCCTCATGAACTTCCGATAAGCATGAACGCCCTCCCATCCTCCCCGGCACAGCAGTGGCATCACCTTCGAGCCACGATTAACCTTCTTTGTCGCCTGAGCCGTTCTGATATCCCTCAAGGCAGTATTGCCTTTGAAGAACTGGTTTATTATATCCCCCGGCTTCTGGAAGCATCTGAATCTATCAATGTTGCCGCCTACGAACGATGGTATGACTTCTATATACGGAAAAAAGGAGAGGGTGTACTGAATGAGGCTGAATGAATCGCCACGGGTTTAACAGACACCTCAGAGTCATTTAAGATGGCTTAAAGAGAGGTGCCCATGAGCGGTAAGCGTTATCCCGAAGAGTTTAAAATTGAAGCAGTCAAACAGGTTGTTGATCGCGGTTATTCTGTTGCCAGCGTTGCAACACGTCTCGATATCACCACCCACAGCCTTTACGCCTGGATAAAGAAGTACGGTCCGGATTCTTCCACTAATAAAGAACAGTCAGATGCTCAGGCCGAGATCCGCCGTCTCCAGAAAGAGCTGAAGCGGGTTACCGACGAACGGGACATATTAAAAAAAGCCGCGGCGTACTTCGCAAAGCTGTCCGACTGAGGTACGCCTTTATCCGTGACAACACCTGTTGCTGGCCTGTTCGCCTGCTCTGTCGGGTGCTGGATGTTCATCCCAGTGGTTTTTACGCCTGGCTTCAGCAGCCGCATTCACAACGCCATCAGGCAGACCTAAGACTGACAGGACAGATTAAACAGTTCTGGCTGGAATCGGGATGCGTCTATGGTTATCGCAAAATCCATCTGGATCTGCGGGACAGCGGGCAACAGTGCGGAGTGAACAGAGTCTGGCGACTGATGAAACGTGTCGGGATAAAGGCTCAGGTTGGATACCGGAGCCCGCGGGCACGTAAAGGCGAAGCCAGTATCGTGTCGCCCAACAGGCTCCAGCGACAGTTCAATCCGGATGCTCCGGATGAGCGTTGGGTAACGGACATAACCTACATCAGGACCCACGAAGGCTGGCTGTATCTTGCCGTGGTTGTTGATCTGTTCTCACGCAAAATTATCGGCTGGTCCATGCAATCCCGGATGACAAAGGACATTGTCCTGAACGCACTGCTGATGGCTGTATGGCGGCGTAATCCCCAAAAACAGGTGCTGGTTCATTCGGATCAGGGCAGTCAATACACAAGCCATGAGTGGCAGTCGTTCCTGAAATCACACGGCCTGGAGGGCAGCATGAGCCGTCGCGGTAACTGCCATGATAATGCGGTTGCAGAAAGCTTTTTCCAGTTGTTGAAACGCGAACGGATAAAGAAAAAGCTCTACGGAACGCGGGAAGAAGCCCGCAGCGATATTTTTGATTACATCGAAATGTTTTATAACAGTAAGCGTCGGCATGGTTCTAGCGATCAGATGTCACCGACAGAATATGAAAACCAGTATTATCAACGGCTCGGAAGTGTCTAGATTATCCGTGGCGATTCAGAAATTGAATTTTTGTCTTTTATAGTGAAAATCATTAACTGGAACTTGTCCATACATAACCTTCCCACCTTCGATAGCAAGCAGGCCTTTCGGGATTGGTTTTTGCTAAATGATCCTAACAAGTCGCTATAGATCAATCTGTTTCTGCCCCGGGTTAAACCTGGCCTCCTGTACCGCTGGATGTGTGCTGTTTGGTTAAGATTCTTTTGATGCCAGCCGGGCGTATATCACGCTGCAGCAGGGCACGGCGATTTTAATGTCGACTGTAGTCGCTGGTAGTGTCAAAGCTGGCGTGTTAACGGGGTCGGTAGAGGGGAATCATTCTCAACGCTGGCGGGTAAACGGATCCGCTACCGGTGCTCATCCTCAACGCTGGCGGACAAACAGGGCCGCTGCCGGTGCTCATCCTCAACGCTGGCGGGTAAACGTGACCGCTGACGGTAGCTATCCTCAACGCTGGCGGGTAAGCGTGGCCGCTGACGGTGGCTATCCTCAACGCTGGCGGGTAAACGTGGCCGCTGCCGGTGCTCATCCTCAACGCTGGCGGGCAAACGGGGGCGCTGACGGTGCTTATCCTCAACGCTGGCGGGTAAGCGGGGCTGCTGACGGTGCTCATCCTCAACGCTGGCGGGTAAGCGGGGCCGCTGCAGGTGCTCATCCTCAACGCTGGCGGGCAAACGTGACCGCTGACGGATAAACGGGACCGCCGCGGTGCTTATCCTCAACGCTGGCGGGCAAACGGGGCCGCTGACGGTGGCTACCCTCAACGCTGGCGGGTAAGAGGGGCCGCTGCCGGTGCTCATCCTCAACGCTGGCGGGTAAACGTGGCCGCTGACGGTGGCTATCCTCAACGCTGGCGGGTAAACGTGGCCGCTGACGGTGGCTATCCTCAACGCTGGCGGGTAAGCGTGGCCGCTGACGGTAGCTATCCTCAACGCTGGCGGGTAAGCGTGGCCGCTGACGGTGGCTATCCTCAACGCTGGCGGGTAAACGTGGCCGCTGCCGGTGCTCATCCTCAACGCTGGCGGGCAAACGGGGCCGCTGACGGTGGCTATCCTCAACGCTGGCGGGTAAACGTGGCCGCTGCCGGTGCTCATCCTCAACGCTGGCGGGTAAACGTGGCCGCTGACGGTGGCTATCCTCAACGCTGGCGGGTAAACGGGACCGCTGCCGGTAGTCATCCTCAACGCTGGCGGGTAAGCGTGGCCGCTGTCGGTGGTCACCGTCAACGCTGGCGGGTAAACAGGGGCGATACCAGTGACCATCCTCAACGCTGACGGGTAAGCGTGGTCGCTGCTGGTGGTCATCCTCAACGCTGGCGGGTAAACAGGGTGCTGCTGGTGTAAAGCCTCATCCCTGGAGGGTAATTACCTGGTGCGGTTTGCTGCGTTAGCTAAAAACCCGAACTCTTGAAACTACACTCTGGAGTCAGTGTGTAATGTAAATGACTGATTTTACCTAAATAACTCAGGTAACTTTTTTGTTTCGACTAAGAATGACCAGTACATAATCCCCACGATTTTTTTCTATCGTGTATTTTAAAAAACCAGCTTCATCCAGTTGCTCTAACGCTTTTTTTATCGTCGCATTCTGAGCACCTTTGTGTGAAGTCAGCTGCAACCGTTCTCTTAAGCGGTCGAATCCAATGCGATAAAAATGGTCAGGTAATTCAACTAGATAAAGATACAGTGCCTGGGCTGATTCTTTTCGCGACAGGGTCTTCAATATTTTTAAGTAAAGTCGGGTCTTCCCGTCGACACGATACAGAGTATTCAAATCCGGATTTGGCCTGATAATGACCTCATCGGTTCCCTCATCATAGTAAGAAGTAGACACCAGGCTCATGTCGATCTTTACTTTTTTCCCTTCTACTGTTGAGTTTTTGATGAACTGGAAATGGGTGTGCTGGATCCGTGTCAGTGAGTCGCTAAAACGTTTCCTTAACCTTGAATCAACTCGTTTTGTAGCAAGCCCACAACTGAAAGCAAAATCGATAAAATTGACCCTAACAGTCCCATCAGGCTCAAGAAACGTGTTGGCGAGTGTGTCCACGATCCCTAGCCAGACTTTGAAATCCGTATCCATATCAAGCCTGGGCCCAAAAATACTAATCTTTTCGTACCCCTCTCCAGCGATAGAAGAAAGACGACACAACTCAGTCGTTGCATCGATGACATGACCTCGTGCCATAGGGTCGCTGCCATCCTTGACTGTCGGAACAAAGACCCCCAATCGCAGTAGCGATTTAGGTTGAATACTCTGTTTTGAGTTAGGAACCAAATGTATAACTTCACCAGAACTTTTATCTTGCTCAGTGATAATTAGCGCTAACTGATTGTTATCATTGGCCATTTTATAAAATCCCAGATGTGGATATTTTTACCAGATTACCCGCTGGCGTTGATAAAATCTACCCTCTGGCGATGATAATTGCCCCGTTAGCGTTGATGGTATACCCTCTGGCGATGATGGTTCACCCGCCAGCAATGATAGAATACCCGCCAGCGTTGACAGAGATGGCCTGAGAGCCCCGTAGTTCAAGGCCTCACTAAAACGTTATTCTTTTATTAGTCTTTTTTGTCCTTTTCTTAGCTTTAGTTAAGCTTCTGTTATTATTCTAAGCTGTGGATAAACACCATCATCAATAGTCAACAATCCGGGCAAGACAGAATCACCAGACAGCAAGGGAGAAACTTACCAGAAGTCGGTCAGACACTGTTTGAAACCGACCGAAGCACCGCCTGAAACCAACCCATTCTTTCTCCATACGACGCTGCAACTGTTTCAGTTCGATCGTTGTTCACTCCTCTGCCCGGCATGCAGTATGCAGTGACAAACAGAATTCGTCTGGCCCGACAATAAATTCACCAGCACGCTGTTGGCTGACATTATCATGCTGCCATTTGCCGAAACTGAATCACCCGATCGTCAAGGTTCTCGACTGAGCAGATAATTCAGAGGAGGGGAGACAGGTATCGTTTGACACTCTTCAGGCAGGCACAATTTTCCGGAATGCCCGGATTAATATGTGGTAATTATGATTTTCGGGCATCAAATGTAACGACAGAGTTACCTGACTGACAGGTATTCACCTGACGGCCAAAGGCATCAACAATAACCGCAACCGTCGTCTCCGACACAGTCAAAACAGACGGAAAGGTGAGGACTGACGTCCTTCCATACCGTGTCTACTGGATGCTCTGCCATGATCCGGGAACGGGTCAGTATTGGATGCACCAGAGTCGATACCAGGAATGTCTACTGCAGGCGACAACGATCTAAATTTTACATCGAGCGTTATTCTGGCTGCGTTGTGTCTACTGTATGCGATACCCTCTGCTTCGTGATTAAAACTCAAACAATATTATCAGGACATACCGCAGTTCCTGTCTTTTGTGTCGACTACAGTAGACCAGCGGGAAAAGAGGGGGGAGGGGTAACCTGTATACCAGAACGCAAAAGCGATAATTCAAAAGAGACAGCCACCTGCACTGAATCAGATCGGTTTCCTGGTTTTTGTTTAACCTGATACTTAATGCTAATGTATGCGTACATTAGCTTTGGCTGAGGACAAGATTCGTGAGAGCTGAAACGAAAGAAGCTATGCGGATGTTTTTGGGAGGACGTTGCTACACGGCTAAACAACTCGAGAAGGACTATCTCTCTGAAGTGGCAGGTTACAGCGACGACCGCTGGGAAGCGCCGCAAAGAGCTGCCCGGCTGGCGGCAGCGGTAAAACGCTACAAAACCTCTGAGATGCTGCGTTTTATTTTTGCCACCATCGCGTATGATCCCGACCCGGATCTGACCCCGCTTGCCGTGAAGCGGCTGTGCCAGGCCTTGTTCGGCAGAACCGGTAGCCAGTGGCTTATTGTGGAAATTTTCGGGGTGAAGGGACGGCAGCACCGCAGCGTTGACAGTACGCCGGAGGCCGTTGAAAAAATGGCAACCAGATATCGTCATGCAGCAGAGCTGCACTGGGCAGCAACTCTGGCGGAAATTGAACGGGTAAAGCGCAACTATCAGACCCTGGTTAAGGCATCCAGGAAGGGAGAAGGGTAAATAACATAAATTTAATGCTAATGTACGCATACATTAGCATTACGCTAAAGTGGCTATACCACCAGTTTTTGTATCCAGATGGCTTACTGACATGTTTCCCTGCACGGTTATTCAGGTCTGAATGCGACAGGGGCCTACTTCACAGAAGGGGATTGAGAACTGGAATGCGCTGGTCTGTTTTGCACCAGCGCTACGGGGTTTTTATACCACACACAGGTTTCAGCTGGTGGGCATCACGGCAGCTACCTGAGCTTACTGTAGTGTTTTTGCCCAGCCCGATACTGTTTTATTGCAGCCTGTTGGCAGGCTACAGAGTCAGTCGGGGCGATGTCTGGATTTTCTTTCAGTGCGTCAATTGTGGCCTGCACCATGCCCTTGTCCAAACCCCATGTGGGGGAGGAGGGATTATTGGCTTCTAAAGGGACTTTCAGTTCCAGTACATCTCGTTTAGCACACGTTTTATTTGCCTGGTAAGTAAGGTCTGGGTCTGCAAGGATTTTAGCGGATACACCAAAACTCGCCAAAACCAGACACAGGGTGATACTTGTCGTTCGCATGTTTTATCCTTATTAATCGTCACTGATAATCAGAGTGGTCTGGGATGCTTCTTTCTCCACGCTATCCACATTCTGTGTTCAGTCCTGATGTTTCCTTCAGAAGTTACTTTATTGTGCTTCGTGGTCGGAGGAGAGGCTAAAACGCTTTCAAGCGTTTCACCAGCATCGAATCGCGCGTACAGCTTGTAATCGGCGGCATTCGTGTTTGTCGGCTCACATTTGCCATGGCTCATTTTTATCATCCTTTGCGATAAGAACTTAACTCTGCCAGGTACCAGCTGCTGGCGCCATAAACGAATTTTTACTCACGGTGGTAAATCACCTCAGGCATCGTCATCCCGGAGTTCCAGGTTTTAATACGTAGTGAAGGTCTTGCTCAATACTCGCCGGACGGAATTATTCATCATCACCGGCAGGGGCTGCAGTGCTGGTATGCACTTTATAGCAGTCCACCCGGCGGGACAATTCATGAAAGCTGGTGGGATCGGACTATCACACTCAAAACGTAAGACAACATGCCTTATAGCCCTGCAAAGCCTTTGCCCCGGAGCGCCACGCTCTGCGTGGGTCGCGACTGTGCACATTTTCGGCATATTCTTTTTTTCTTTTTTTTTATTTTTTCTCTTTTTTTCGTCCGCGCGGCGGGGGCCGGGTCGGGCACGTTGAAGGTCAGGACCCTCAAGGGTATGTTGTCTTACGCAGGCTCTTTTGCTGCCTGGAACGCTTGCCGGCGATCAGAATCAGGAGAATAGCCATCGCCAGTTTTCCCAAATATATCGCATACAGTAGACATCAATTCAGGGTAAGGTGCCGGTACTGGCCGGACTATTCCCCCTGGAGCTGCTGGTCGTTACGGCCATGACCTGATACCTTGGATATTGACGACATTCCGGGGAAGAGCAGGTATGGGCAAAGTCCATGAGATTCTTATTGATCTCCGAACGTTTGCTGTAGACAGCGACTGGAAAAGACGGGAAGAAGAGCGATGCTATCAGCTGCGATGCCAGAAATTTTATGCATGGTCAGAAAAATGGATCACCGTCGACCAACTTAAGAACTCCCGTCTGTGGATAGACGCCCCCATACGCCGCTGGCCTGGCGTGCCACTGCAGCAGGGCAAATATAAGGTATTATCTGTTGAAGCCGTCAGGATGGCGGACACAGGCCCGGACTTACAGACGTGGCGACAGGCACGTATCGATAAAAAACGAACCATCCATAAATTTTTTGAGATCCCATTTCTCTGAGTGTGAATACCCGGCTTGTTCTCACGCTTATCACCGAAAGTGGCGAACTGGCCTGAGGGGCGAGCGCTTTAACAGAATTAACACCTACTATGTTATGGAGAAAATAAATGAGCATCGAAGCGAAGCAGTTTCTTACCGGCAGCGGCAGAGGAGTGCTGACAGATGATGGAAGACAGGGAATGGGAGCGGTTGCTGGTGTAGGTTCGTCAACCGAGAGAATGCAGGGTATCGTAGCTGCAGCGGTGTTTGAAAACTGCGGCCAACTGGACAACCAGCAGCTTGATGAAATTATCAGCTGGATACAACTTTATAAGTCCTGAAAGATGCATGATGATACAACGCGGCTCGTGTTTCTGATCGACGAAAGTGTGCCAGATTTGTATAGCGTTTCTATATACAAAGGCTATAATCGTGTATAAATCTGCTACACATGAGGTATCTATGAAACCAGACGTTCGTGAAGCTCCGATTAATATCCGGGCCAAAACATCACAGCGTGACCTGATCGACATGGCCGCAAGCCTGGTCTCAAAATCACGGACTGATTTTATGCTTGAGGTTGCCTGCAGGGAGGCACAGGACATTCTGCTTGATCAACGCCTGTTCCTCCTCAATGACAATCAGTTTGAGGCGTTTATTGAAGAGCTTGACGCCCCAATAACACCGGAGCGCCAGGCGCGAATCGATAACCTGATGAACCGCAAATCACCATGGGAATGAGAGCGCCTGAATCCCTGATGTCTGAACATAACATCGCTGAGTTCTGCTGCCAGGAGCCTGCCCTTAATGAGTGGTTAAAGAAGAAGGCTCTCAGAAACCACAGTACCGGCATTTCCCGTGTCTATGTCGTCTGCGCAGAAAACACTAACCGGGTCATCGGTTATTATTGTTTATCTTCGGGTAGCGTCCACCGTAACACAGTGCCTGGGGCCTATAGACGCAACGCGCCTGATGTCATTCCAGTCATTGTTTTGGGACGGCTTGCCATCGACCAGGCCTGGGCCGGAAATGGGCTTGGTGCCGCACTTCTTAAGGATGCTATATACCGTACGCAAAACATAGCCTTTCAGGTCGGGGTGAGAGCACTGGCCGTGCATGCGCTGAATGAAGAAGTTAAATGTTTTTACACCCGTTTTGGCTTTGAGCCTTCCATAGTCAACACGCTGACATTGTTATTCCCGATAAAAGTCTGAATGGTTTTCTGTGGTGAGTATGTACGTGAACGGCCAACAGTCTCTTACGATCGGACGTTTCTGGTGCGACTCGGAGTCCACGGTGTGCTGTTGAGAAGTGAATCGTTGAAGTTATCTATGCATTTTCCTCTACACTGCATGGAGTGGGACATTATCAACGTTAAAGAAGAGATGGGCTTAGTGTCAGGCGAGCCCCTGTCACTCTTGATCTGATTAACGTAGCCGTTCTATTTCTTTTTCCCAATATCGAATTTCGTTCTGCAATAGCTGGTATCTGTGGTTAAACTCACTGGATTCACTATTTCCATCGACTTTTTTGTAAAAACGTAGTTTCGTGTCCGAATCTAGTACATCCCACATCATGGAAAATTTCGCGCACTCCACCTGTAATTTACGTCTCTCAGCGAATCGCAGCTCTGATCTCTTTGTCGCATGCAGGTATTCGAACGTTAAACCGAATACCGCCAAAAACGTCGTAATTACGACAGTTACGGGGGCGTTCAGCTTGAAATAGTAGATGCTAACTGCATCAAGAATAATCGCTAGTGCTGTGTACATAAGCGAAATGAGTAATGCATTAGACAATCTTCCCATGGGTTGACGCTTAACCTTTAAGTGAGCCAGATATTGATAGGGGAGTATACACCCACTCTTGTGTTTACCATCCAACTAAACTTTGTAAGACGTGAACGACATAGCACGCTAAAAGACGTTCATTGAAGAATCTGGAGGTTGCAAATCGCAACCAGGGACATTAACCCTGCTCATTGACAACACTAGCCAGTACAGCAATACTTCCAGGCGGATTAACTAGCGGCCCTCGTTTTATTCAAGGATAATGCTGATTTGAGGGGATGTTAACTCTGAAGTAACCAGCACCCGTTTTAGACCATTTAAAATGCTTATTTCAGCCATTCTCCAGGTACCGAGCGCTTGAACCTTTTCCCTCGGTATCCACAAGGATACCGACTATGGTAGGTAGGCAGAAAAATAGATCTGATACATTTATCTTAAGACATTATTGAGGGGGCAACATGGGTATAGGAAGTTGGTTTGGTTTGAATAAAAATGAGTTTGTGATTGGTGGCGTCAAAACAAAATTGCCTGAGACAGATGATCAGACAATGGATTTGGCGGCACAACTGGCCCGACAGTTGGGAAGTAAGCTCCCCACCGAGCAAGATGTTTACTGGTTTGTCATTGAATTTTACGATCGCGCGTCTGCGTTTAATCATTCGGCTCGTGGGGTGTTGGGTAATCTTCCTTTCCGTCTGTTTGAGATGGAGTATGAAGGTCGTAGGTCAGAAAACTCATATGTGGGCAGGAAGAACCCTGGCGTCACATACCTTCTTGAAGATGTAGCCCCCTCATTCAGAAAAGCAATAGCTCATCTTGGAACTGGCCCAGAGCAGGTCATCGTTGCTATTGTCTATCTTGTTTTTTGTACAGCACATGCTGAGATGATTAAGAATTTGCGAGTCAAATATGCAGTCCACTATCACAACAACTGTATATCGAGCGGGAGTTTCAACAACGCAGAAAAATGGGGGGAAGTGATCGACAGCCTGGAATGATACCATTGTATCCAACACACTTTTCTTTGCAGCAAGGCTTTGTCTCATTAAAATCAACGATTTTTTGACGATTTTCAATGAAAAACAATCATTAAGAGAACGGAATGAAAAGAAAACTCGCGATAGTTGTTGTTTTACTTGCCTGCAAATTCCAGTCAGTGTTCGCGGCTGAACATTTAACAAAAGCAGTTGCAAGTTGTGAAGGAGGTTACACAACAACGATCCTCGATACCGGAGGAGATGAAAATACCATTCAGTATTTTGTGGTAAAGGACGGTGTTCCTGTCGCTCAGGGGATGGGCCTGTCGGCGCAACACAACCGGACAGTTCGAGGTCTTCAGGTTACAAATATTAGTATACCTCCTATAAGGGCGATTAATACGACAGAAAACAATCGTAATGTTATGATTTATACATATATAATTGAATATCCGGTAACAGAAACCCAAAAAAAATATATGAGCAAACAGTATCGCTCCTTGTTAATTATAACGTAACGAGTCTGGGTAAAGATGAGAAGCTTTATAATTGTACACAAAGCATTTCTAAGTCACCCTGAAGATATAGACAGAAATAACAACTAAAAGGATAGTGTTAATGACCAATGATCTAGAAAAATTCATTAAAAACGCAATAAATATTAATAATATTGACACTCCTGTCTATAGGATATTTAGTTACGAACGTTTTATCGAACTAATTACTACAAATCAACTGGTATTGGTTCAACCTTCTATGTGGGATGATCCATATGAAAACTTCTTTCTTAAAACTGAAGTGGTTTCTGATGATGGCGAATTCGGGTCTTTGGAAAGCCTTTGTAATTCGTGGTATGGTCAGTGCTGGACTGAAAACGAAGACACTGATGCAATGTGGAGAATATACAGCCCAGAAAAACGGGGTGTTAGAGTAAAAACAACCATTCGAAAACTATTCTTGACCTTATATGACACTTCTGACACAAATTGCAGTCTAAAATATTTTATTGGAAAGGTTAATTATAAAGATAAAGAAGAGATAATTGAATTCATGAATTCAACCACATTTTCTGAATTCATCCTCGGCGGGCAAAACACCCAGTTCGCGGAGGTATTATGTACAAAAAGAACTGCCTTTTCCCATGAAAATGAAATCAGACTGATTGTCGATGATATAGGTCATAAACATGGGAGGGGGGGGCTATATAAAATAAACATAACTCCTGAGGAGCTTTTTGAGGAAATCTGCCTTGACCCACGTTTATCAAGTTCAGATTTTTTAAATCTTCGGGCGGAAATTCAGGGCATGGGTGTCACCACAAATATAATACAATCAGATCTTTATAAATTGGATCTTCCACGCCTAAAAATGTGATAACAATATATTAACAGGATGATAACATGGCAAGCAAACTTAATGAAGGAAAAATCATGCAGGCTCTCAACTGGGCCTACGATAAAGCACTGGATGGAACCATTCCGGGAACAAACTCTTCTTATGAGATGGCTGAAAACTACCTGAAGGGTGAAGGGGACCTAACAAAAAAGGTCAATTCCCTCATTAGATGGCAAAATACAAAATCTGCCACTACCGGATTTGTGTCCGGACTTGGAGGTATTATTACTCTACCTGTATCAATTCCAGCAAGTATCGCGACAGTGATGTATGTCCAGATTAGTATGATAACAACAATTGCCATCATGGGTGGTTATGACGTAAAGGACGATCGTGTAAAAGCACTTGTTTATTCTTGCCTGGCTGGTAATGCTGCAAAAGACATTCTTAAGGGCACAGGGATTGTCATTGGTTCAAAACTATCCACACAGTTAATTAAGAACATTTCAAGAGAAACAATAACAGCTATCAATAAGCGTGTAGGTTTCAGACTCCTCACTAAGTTTGGTGAAAAAGGTGCTATTAACTTAGGTAAAATGATCCCACTTGTAGGCGGAGTTATTGGTGGAACTTTTGATGGGGTTTCAACCAATATTGTAGGTAACATAGCAAGAAAGACCTTCATTGAAGGTAATATTATTAACGATATCTAATGACAAGACTGAACATGAGGCTTACTTAATTTGAAGAAACAGTAAAGCCGCAATGTTTTATCCGTGAAATTTATGGCCCACCAAAAGGTGGGCTTATATTAACGTTATGATATCAATTGTCGAGAATATATCTAATTATTCAAAAGCTGAACCACCACCAATCGCCCACCATCCTCTGAAGAAAGGATGAACTGGGTGTTGTCCTCCAGCAGCAACTTTTCACCAATGCCGACCTTTTTCCGATCGGGAAGTAATATGAGCCCGCTAAGCCCCTCGTTAACCAGCCACCACTGGTCATTATGGAAGACGAAATATCCAACCCTTTTCTTCTGCTCATCGGTGGTTCGTTCGTTAGGAGCAATCAGTCGGTTGACGTGCCATGCATATAATGACTGACCGCTCCACACCATAAGCCGGTGATCATCTGGCCTGAAAGTTCCAGCCTTTCTCGACGAATACAGATTCAGGATGGGGAGTTTGCCTTTGTAGGGTGTACCGCAGTAGGGACAAACGGGTTTCGTCTTGCCATTGAAAACGTACCATTTCTGGTCACAATCCTTGTTCTGGCATGGCTGGATGAGATCGACGGTTTTTACCAGGGCGCTCTCCCATTCATCGGCTGTCGGGCGCTTCGACGGATCATGCAACCCGTCAATAAAAGCCCGGTCGAAGAGAGGTTTCAGGTAGGGCCCCATAATGGTGTACGGGATTTTCTGAGGATCTGCCCACGGGAGCGAAAACGATGAGACCTGATTAACTTTTACTGCATTGCTTCTGTCAGTCGGGTGTTCGATAAAAAGTGCCCGCTCTCCCATGGAAAGCGCCTCATCCCTGACCTCATCATCGATATCGTGAATTTTTCCTCCCCGTAACGGGTGCCGGAAAAGAAGGTACATGGGCTTTGTTGAATAAATCGAACTTTTGCTGAGTTGAAGGATCAGATCACGCATCCTCCCGACAACTCAGACCATTCCGTGGCAAAGCAAAAGTTCAGAATCACCAACTGGTCCACTTACAACAAAGCTCTCATCAACCGTGGCTCCCTCACTTTCTGGCTGGATGATGAGGCGATTCAGGCCTGGTATGAGTCGGCAACGCCTTCATCACGAGGAAGGCCCCAGCGCTATTCTGATCTCGCCATCACCACCGTTCTGGTGATTAAACGCGTATTCCGGCTGACCCTGCGGGCTGCGCAGGGTTTTATTGATTCCATTTTTGCCCTGATGAACGTTCCGTTGCGCTGCCCGGATTACACCAGTGTCAGTAAGCGGGCAAAGTCGGTTAATGTCAGTTTCAAAACGTCCACCCGGGGTGAAATCGCACACCTGGTGATTGATTCCACCGGGCTGAAGGTCTTTGGTGAAGGCGAATGGAAAGTCAGAAAGCACGGCAAAGAGCGCCGTCGTATCTGGCGAAAGTTGCATCTTGCTGTTGACAGCAACACACATGAAGTTGTCTGTGCAGACCTGTCGCTGAATAACGTCACGGACTCAGAAGCCTTCCCGGGCCTTATCCGGCAGACTCACAGAAAAATCAGGGCAGCCGCGGCAGACGGGGCTTACGATACACGGCTTTGTCACGATGAAATGCGCCGCAAAAAAATCAGCGCGCTTATTCCTCCCCGAAAAGGAGCAGGTTACTGGCCCGGTGAGTACGCAGACCGCAACCGTGCCGTTGCTAATCAGCGGCTGAGCGGAAGCAATGCACGGTGGAAATGGACAACGGAATATAACCGTCGCTCGATAGCGGAAACGGCAATGTACAGAATGAAGCAGTTGTTGGGAGATTCACTGACGCTGCGTGACTACGATGGTCAGGTAGCGGAAGCTATGGCCATGGTGCGTGCGTTGAACAGGATGACAAAGGCTGGGATGCCAGAAAGCGTGCGTATTGCCTGAAAATCCAGCCAGCTACAGGGTCGTTCGCACGAAATCTTATTTATTCAACAAAGCCGCTCGATGCACCAGTCGAGGATGAGCCCGCCATTAATAAACTACTGGCAAGGAAACCTCAGTGGGACGTATAACCGCGCCCGAGCCGTTATCCAGCGCTCATCAGCTGGCTGAGTTCGTCAGTGGAGAGACAGTCCTCGATGAATGGCTAAAACAGAGAGGTTTAAAAAATCAAGCTCTTGGCGCTGCCCGAACGTTCGTTGTTTGCAAGAAGGGTACGAAGCAAGTAGCTGGTTTTTACTCTTTGGCCACCGGTAGCGTTAACCATACGGAAGCGACAGGCAGTCTTCGGCGTAACATGCCAGATCCTATACCGGTGATTATACTCGCTCGCCTGGCGGTAGATGTCTCATTGCGCGGAAAAGGGCTTGGCGCTGATTTACTTCATGATGCAGTACTTCGTTGCTATCGGGTTGCCGAGAATATAGGTGTACGTGCAATCATGGTTCATGCGCTCACAGAAGAAGCCAAAAATTTCTACATTCACCATGGTTTCAAACCATCACAAACTCAGCCGCGGACACTGTTCCTCAGACTCCCTCAGTAATGCGAAAGGACCTTTTGTTCGGAACTTTATGAGCAATAATTAAATAGTGCGCATGCGGTTAGTTCAATAGACATACTTCATGTGAGAAGATGGTGAACGAGTTATTGGCTAGACAAGAATGCACGTGCAGTAGGAATGCTGTGGAATGGATAATACAGCTGCGAAATTGATTATTTAGCATTATAGGGAACAAAAAAGAGCCCATGTATTAAATGGACTCTTTCTCTGATGCCTCGGTTAATCTGTCCAACTTTTTGGGGTCAGTACACCACGAGGCCCACTGAATGTCTAGTCAACACCAGTATGGCCTCTTACCGCGCAATTTGCAAGGAGAAGAAAGCCATGAAGCTACCGCGAAACGCCCTGGTCTGGTGCGTATTAATCGTGTGTTTAACGCTCTTGATATTCACATGCCTGACCCGGAACCGCTTATGCGAAGTCCGGCTAAAGGACGGGAACAGGGAGGTCGCGGCAAGCCTGGCTTACGAATCCAACGGTAAGTAGCAACCTGGAGGCGGGGGAGACCCCGCCTTTTCAGGGCTGTGTTGATCCGACATGCCTGAAGCGCCTTTATGAAGGGGTTGCCGTTCGCCGGTAGCCCCTTTTTCCTGACTACATGAAATAAAAAAAGCCCGCACGACGACGGGCAAAAAAACACATTCATCTTTCTACACATGGATTCAATGAATCGCAAATCAATCTAGCACACTTCACTCCATGTGACACCCTGTCATCAGTCTGAAAAACAGGACGGAGACACAGCCTTTATCCTGACGTCTGCTCAACGGATGAGGGGGGCATCAATATATTAAATTACTGGCTAATTAAATCCATGAAACACAATCAGGAAAATCATTAATCCTTATTTTCCTGTCGGATTTTATACACCGGTATGCTGCATGTTAACTCATAAAAACTCTGGATGATTCTGAATGCTGTAAATGATTAAGGCGTTTATAACCGGTTTGGTATGCATTTCCCGTAAGCTGGAAATAGCGCCCGATGATAATAAGGGGTTGATGGTCGTTATTTTATTGGTATCCTGGTGTGCATGAATGAAATATTCGCTTATACCTTGCCAATATTTTTTTAAACAGGGGGTTCACGAATGAAAACTCAAAACACTCCAGTTGCTCACAGCGACATTCTTTTTACCCATATCGTGAATACGCTGGTGGACCTTGCTAAACATGAAGGCACTCTAATGACGTTTGAAGGCCTTCTGCGGAACGGTATCGAGGTAGATGAAGAGATGATGGATAGCATGCTGGGGGTGAGTCAGGACTCAGCTGCTCAGTGCGTGGTTCAGCTAGGGGATTGTGGTGCCATAACGAGCCCTGCGGTATATGAAATGGTTAAACACGTTGAGCAACTGGCCATGCGTTTAGCCCCAGACTGGTGGAAGCAAATCGTGCCATGGTCGGTTCAGCCGCTGCGTTATTACCAGAAAGAGGCTATGGCAAAACGCGAACGATTTATTGTCCGTCACAGGGAACGGCAGTGCCCCTTCCTCGTATACGTAACTGGTCAGGTAGAGTATCCGGAAGATGACCCGATGTATGGCAAGTACGTTACAGAAGGTACGTACCTGGTAGGTAAAGCGAAAACCATACATGATGCCCTTGAGTGCGCAAAAGAAGCTTTTACGCGGGGTGAATGGATTGTCCAGGATGAAGAATGGCGGGATGAGTTCATTGACCACCTGACAGGACGTGACCAGGGGCCGGTGAGTTTTTCCGAAAGGACTATAGAGATCCGCGATAGGGGTGACAGGCTGGTGTTAACAGGCAATGCCCGCACACTGGAGTGGCACCGCCATGTAACCAGCCCTGATGAGATCGAAAAGATAAAAGCACAGCAAAAAGACCTCTATCAGAAAGCAAGCTATGAGAGTGGCTGGGACAACTACGAGACTGCACGACAGCTGCGGCGGCAAGCTGAACAGTTATCTCTCGGTTTTGTTGAAGAATGCTGGCGTAACCATCCGGAAGTAATTCAGGCGGTAGAGAAGTTCGAGTATCCGGTGTTTATAGATGAGGAGATGGCTCTTTTTAATGCAAATCAGGATGCTGGTATTGACTGATGGTCAGCTGGTGGCCGACGCGAACATTATGAACCGGAATCGCCCGGAACAGGTGTTGCTGACCGGTTGGCTGTCTATGGCCATCACTTTAGCCCATTTCTCCTGAATGCAAATTCTCCGGTACTGTGGCACCGGCTGAGCCAAACGAAACGGACAATCAGGAAAATATGCTGCTCGTTAGTTGTGGCCGATCAAGCTACTGCTGGGTCAAAAACTCTGTGGCATATTCAACGGAGTCGAGAGAAGCACATCCCGACATGCCAAAAAAACGGCGATCGTTGACACCGGTGATCCTGAAAGGGACAAGGGTTCCTGTATAGCCTATCTGGACGTTCCTTTCTTCTATCACTATGTCCCGACGCTCCAGCTGCGGCTTAGAGAAAACGCGCTCTCTGTTCACGAGTATGTCCTGAATGACGGCATCGGTTGCCTGACCAGCTGTAACCGTGGGACAGGCCTTGATATCAGCTCTGAGCGCTGCTTTCGACTCAAAATAATACAGCGCGATAAGTCCGCACAGCAGCAACACAATGCCCGCCATACCAAGACCAACACCTTTCAGAAATCTGGACATACTACATCACCGATAGGATATGGATGAGAACAAGAAAGAAGCCAGAAATTTGCCATAAACATACTGTGTAATCCAGTCCAGAAAATGACTCAAAATGCCTGGAAAAGATTGAATGTTGGATTAAAGGATAAAGAAAAAAATCCCGGAATGGCAAAATCCAACAGTTAAGGGGATAGGGCACTACATGGCTACTGTAAAATGTTGTCTTAAACCCAAAAATAAGAGATTCGAGCATGAAGATAAATATAAAGGATGCCCCATCCAGGTCAGAAACCATAATCCGCAATATTGCTTACGCTGTAAGAGCAACGGCGATAATGACGGAATATTATCTGCGCTCATTCCCGGTCGTGTTTTTTTATGTGCTGGTGGGATTTGCATTAGCATTTGATTCCACGGGTGTCCCTTTGGCTACCCTGCTGCAACAAGGAATGTTAACTAACATTCTGACCTGTTCGGTTATGGGTAACCTCCTCTGGCTGGGGGTTAACCTGGCATTAAGAGGCGATTCCGTTTTCAAAAACCTGTGAGTGGCTGATTAACGCTCTCTGGGCCAAAAGTTACTTTCAGAATGACTCGTCAAGAAATGGAATAAACCATGCGCAGCAAAATCAGCAAAACCTCGATCTCACTAATCTGTTTGATGCTGGTGGCCTCCTCTGCGGAAGCCGGATATAAATCCAGTTCCTATCGGTCCTCCTACAAATCGTCCTTCCGCCCCTCGTCCATTACCAGGTCGTACACCTCTTCAACCAGAGTCCAGGCGAGCCGCACGGTTAATGATACCCCAGCACCAGCTGGCACCAGGCCGCTGACCACCAGACAGAAAGCGATGATTGCAGGTCCTGGAGCCGCATTAACGGTCGGGGCTGTTTCCGCGTCATCAGGAAATAAACCGTCCGAGAGCACCTCCGGGAAGGTGAGGAACCAGGCTGATGGGTATGCTGTTGTCAGTAGTCGTTCTCAGACCAAGGGAGATAACGAAGGCGCTGCTGCAGGCACTACGCCAAAGAAATCAGTGAGCGGGTCGGAGCTGGTGGCTAAGAAAGGGACTATATCTGCATCAAGTCCATCCTCCGTTAAATCGTCGTCAATCGCGCCAGCTCAGCGCATCCCAGGGACCTCCGGCCGGGATTATAGTAACCTGCGTCAGGCGGCTCCGGATAACGTACGCACTGTCATTCGTGAACGTGAGCGAAGTGGGACAGACTGGACAACTCTTGCACTTATGTACTGGATGATGAGCAGCAACAACAGCCATGCATCCTCGCTTACATCCAGCAACAAAGAGTGGATTCAGCAACAGATTGATGAGCAGGAAAGTAACGGTGCAAGCCGGGGAGCTGCGATCAATGAGCTGAAAGCGGCCGGGGTAGATACTTCATCGATGACGGTTGCAGATAACAGCCAACACGCGTCGACTGTCTCCTTCTCCTACGATATGCCGACAGAATTAAAGGCGGGTCAGGTCTGGACGTTCGTTGTTAATGCCACATGGAATGATAAAAAACAGGCTCCGTCATGCGAGTTGCAAGGCGCGAAATTTATGGCAGACAAAGACAAGTTATACGGCATGTGGAAAGCACCTGAAACTGTCGGGCAGAAAACGCAAATGAAGTGTAAAGCGTTTGGTGTGGAAGAAATTAAAAAGCTGGTGTCTTCCTGACAGTACCATCATTGCCAGCTGCTGGAGGGGATCCGTGCGGTTCCCTTTATCGCTCATCGAAAAGTAAGAAAAGACGGTAAATCCACATGAGTTATATGCCATACGAAACCTATGTAAATGAAAATACGATGAAGGCTTATTGTGTTGTGACGATTACTAATGATCGTGAATACGAGGAAGCTATTAGGATTCTTAACTCTATTTCTTTAGAAAAGGAAAGGTTGTGTAAAACAGTACATGAGGACTTTAGTCAGATTTTAAATTATTTCGCCGCACAAATTGAAGTGCTTATGATTGCTTATGAAAAAGATAATCCCTGTGTGAGCAGGAATATTGAGCGGAAAAAAGAGCGATATAAACTAGGTGTTGTGTTTGTTTCATCGTTTTTGCTAGGGATAGCATTCATGGTTCATTACTTTGTAAGTCCGCAGGAATTAGGCTTCCTGGAGCTGATATCCTCCCTTGCATTGTTAGTGACAAGTGCATCTGCTTTTCAGGATTATCGGGCTCTCCTATCCAGATCTAAACGATAATTTTTACTTAGCAACGCACAGACCGGGAAAAGTAACTTTTGGGATGCCCCGGTACGACGATTTCCTTAAACAGGAGCCGCAAATGTATAGCCGTTTCATGAACGATCCACTTGATGAGGAATACCTGCTTTCCCCTGGTATTGTGGGTTCCTATGCTGATGGTGAAATCCCGGCAGAAGGGATTGAGGTAAGGGAGGCGGTAATACGATTCAAAGTCACAGGCGATCAGATGTTGTCCATGAATCTGTTCCACAGGCTGTTTCATTACCAGCGTTACAGGGAGGTTAGGGCATCATTCAACAAAAGCAGGTTAGCGCTGGTGGACATGGTTAATCGTTCCCAATTCCACAAAGCAGCAATGCGGCGTATCTACAGTGATTTGCCGGAGCAAAGCATTGCCCGCAGGGTTCTGCTTGATTTTATTGGATAGCTTTCGCTGACCGTGAGGAAGTACTGGCTCAGTAACGATATGTTTAATGAACAGGCATTCAGATAAATGGAGATGATTATGAAAATAGTATCATTTGTAAAATTAGATAGATTCAATGAAAAATTAAACGACGGTAAAGCCGTTATCCTCGCTGGTTCCTGTAAAGACGTGAAACCTCTGAACATAGCGAGAAACATCATCGTAAGGTCAACGCCGCTCAATGAGCAAATGGCAGGCCGGTCTGATGAAGAAAAAATAAGATTGCACTTGCTGTATACAGCAACAGTAATTTCAGATTCGTATTGAATTGATTTAAGAGAAAGTAACTTTAATTGTCACCGACCATGCCTCATTCTCGCCGTAGTGATGCTGTTATGCTAAAAAAACCTGCAGTTAGTGGATGGAAGCATCAACATCAGCATACAGTGCTCTTGATAGACCGGGCTCGATCGTAAGCGCGTTAATGTATATCTGACAGGACGTCGCTGTTCATTCCAGGCCCTCCCGGAGACGGCGACTCCCCCTGATATCCCGGTCGGCATTCAGCACAAAAGGTACTTTTCATCAACGGACCTCACCGAGGCAATTCATCAATGCGCCACATAATTTCTCGTTGTTTATGAATACCCGATCATCTGAATCCTGTTGCTAAAGACCCACCAAAAGCACTGGTAACAAAAACTCGCACTAAACATAGTTCCAGACCCGAATACAATTCCGATATAAGTCACTTTTTTTGGGGCGCGGGAAAGTCGCTTTGTTGCATGTTTGAAAAGGGGGCTTTGAGGAGGCTTTCGAATATTTATAATGGGAGCAAGTTCGAACTGCTGGTGGATATGACATGACATTTCTCAAATCTCTGGACTCGCCGCCGTTCATCGCAACATATCGTTGGGCGGGGTCATTCGATGGACGGTATATGCCACAGGCATATTCGCTTTTGCTGGAACTGAATCAACACACTTATCTGCCGGTGGTTAATGCCGAGTTTGATATCTGTGTCATCAGCTGCGGCAAAGAGTGGTGGTGCTTCAGGCTGGTGGATGTGAAATCTGATGAACGTCAGGAAGGAATGGTAGCCCGGACGGCATACCGGTTAAACCAGTCAATGGGGATCGCTGAGCAGATGGTTAACATGATCCGCGCCTGGCAGTCCGTTCCGTACCTTAATCCTCCTGCATCTGACTACTTTAGCTAAACAGGGCCAGCTGGTGGCCCTGTGCATATAGAACGGTGGAAAATGGATGTGAGCTATTCACGGTACTGCTTGTGGATGACCTGTGAGCGCTTACGCGAAAATAACTTTTTCAGCACACGGAAGAATAGTGTGGTAGTCAGTAGCGTAAAATAGGTCACCCTGTGCGGTACAGATATTGGTTGTCGATGTTTCAGTTTCAGTGAATAGACGTGACCCAGGTCGGTCAACAGCGTCTGCGGCGGCATTGCTTTACGCAGGTCATTTTCGAACCAGCTAACCTCCTCAACACTATACACGGGCTCAGCATCGTATGCGGTGAACTTGTTCCCGAGGTCATCACAATTACGGCACAACCACTCCGGTGCTGGGTCTGCCATAAACTTACTGGAGCCCGTCAGTAACACAACATTAACAATACCCTCATCATCCCGCTTTATGGCCCGACACACTCCGGATATGTGGGTTTTGTTACGGCTTCTGCGTTTCATGGCTTACTTCCTGATGGTTAAAATACGAAATAAATTCTTCGTAGAAAATGTTATTGCGTAGAGCACCTTGTTGAAGATCACTAAGGCGGATCATGTAGTGTCGAATTGGTTGGCCTATCGTGACCTTTAACGAGGCAACAGGGAAATGAGAAAGTGATAGTTTGAGTTGACGGATTTCTTCCTGATTAAAACCCCAGGATCCGACATCATCTAAAATTCGAAGACGGATGCAAAGATTTATATCAGTTACCAAAACCACCCGTAGCAATACTCTTACGTGAGCAGAATTGTTATTGTTCCTGACACGATTTAAGAGAGTAATAATCGTGTCGATATCGGATGAAAGCGTATCGCTATTAATATTTTCAACTTGCTGCTGATCTGGTGGAGTACTGGATTTTAACTGCTCAAGGCTGTGTGCAATGACGACAGCCGGATCAGTGATAATTTGACTCTGACGGGCAAACAGCGCTTCAAAATCGCTGTTAATGTCACCGATCCCCTCACCAGAATCTTCATCTTGCGCTTCCTCTTCCGTTTGGTCGAAATCATCCTCCTCTGCCAGGGGTTTTCCGTGAACAGAGGTACTATCATCCGGTGTATGCTCTGAAAGTGACTTTTTGACCTGTGCTACATCAACATCAGTGCTCTCAATGGTTTGATTTATCGGGTTTATACAGCCATCACCGTACGAATATGAAGCGTAATCCGCCCAGAATTGTTCAACATCATCTTCCTGATCATCGGAAAATTCCGCTGATGGTATGTCAGTCGGTTCATGTTCAGTTCGAGTCAGTTCAGGCGTTTGCTCTTCATAACGTTCCGGAGGGAGTGGCTCAGGTTTCACCTCAGCCAGTGGCGGCGGAAAAGTGAAAGACCCCCCTTCATCATCAGTCTTAACCCCACCAAATAAATCTGGAGAAAGCAAAGGCAGCATCTCAACCTCTCTAATATCAGGTTGATGACGTAACTGAACAAGAGATACTTCGTCAGTTAACTGAACATACCGTTTCCCGTCATTGCACGGAATGCTGAATTCTTCATCGAGGCTTCCTGACCGTAAAGAAAGAACAAAAAGACCGGTCTCAATTAAGCGCGGCTCTTCAAGCGGTGCTATGGAGCGAATATGTGTTTCTGATACATACAGGACCCCATCGATTAAAGCCAGTTCATTAGCATTAATGGCATTATTTTTGAACTGATGCTGGAGTCTGGAAATGTACTCATCAGGACTCACTTCACCTTTTTTACGGCGGGTTTTAACAGGTTTTTTAGAATCAGGTTCTTGTGTCTCAGGTTCAGATGCATCTGTTCTAAGGGATGTTTTATTAGTGTTTTCCTGAACCTGCTGATTCTCACCGGAAGTAGCCTGATCATTTTCAGAATCAGCAGTATTATCTGTATCTGAAACTGTACTGTTACTTTCCGCTGCAGTATGTGTATCAGCCGTTGAGACTGCAGCGTTATCAGTGGATTGAGTTACTCCAAGACGGATTGATTTTGTTCCATTAGCAAGAGGGCGTAAGTAAAGTGTGTCATTCCCTTTGCGGTCGACAAAAACATAGTCATTAGTCTCATTAATACTGAAAATACCCGGCGTACTTTCGGGCAGAATATCGTATTTAAACAGAAAGCCAACCCATTTGATTTTTAAGAGAGAGAACCAGCTCAGGCCTTTGATACCCTCATCAAACATTCGTTGTATGTCAGTTTCCGTAAAGTCACCGCGATGGAAAAAGTGAGCAACCCGTTGTTCACCGTATGGCTCTATATAGCCCCCACTTAAAAGAAGGTCGGTTAATGCTTTGCGGCCAAGATCGCCATCCGGGAAGTTAATCCCAAGATGTTTAAACTGATTCAGGATGAAATCAAGGGCCGCATGTTCGTTGATGTAAACAGAGCCACCGATAATCATAATATGTACCGGAGGCGGTGAGTTTCTGTCATGTCGTACTGACGATGAGTCGAAACCATTGATATTAAGAGTACTGATGTTGTCTTTCAGAATCGCGATGGCACGTGCAGCAGTATCAGAGGCCCGAATACCGGATTGTTTATCATACCGGTAGCTGGTATCGGTGCCGGTGGAATGCCAGTCGGCCGTTCTCATGCAACGAGAAATAAAATCATCACTGGTTGTATAATTACCCAATGCCGACAGCATTTTATCGTACAACCGTTCTTTGACCACGTCGCTCAAATAATTAAGACACGTATCGTTTAAGCAGCGTTCCAGGAATACAGGTGCCCGCACGGAATGCTCGTTAGCCTGCCTTTTCCGCCAGATAACTTCATAGGAAAAAATACGGTTGGACTTTGCCCAGTCCATCAGGCTGGACGAGAGCGGACGCCAGGTGCTTTTAACGCCAGGGGTGGACGAAATAACGTCGACATCAAATATCTTCCCTGCGTCATGTAAAAGCCCACAAATAAAGGCTGCATAAAGATAACGACGTTTTCGGATCTGTTCTTCATCCTGCAGACCAATAGGGAGTAATTCAGTGCTGTACGCAAATTTTAAAGCGAGGAAAGCAGTTTCTAAACTGTGCGTTAACAGGCCGCCTGTACCGGCATGGTGATGGTTTTCAGACGCAGGTAAAAGATGTATCCAGCGTGTATATTCCATCAATGGCTTAATGACCAGATTAGTGAAGGTATAGGCCTCCTCACTCAGGTCTGAATTTGGCAAACCGATATACATATTAATTTCCTGTAACCGGTTAGCATGTACAGATAGAATCTCACGCTCTGAAAAGAGTGTTATACCCGCAGGCTTGCTTGGATAATCAAGATAGCTTTGAACATCCTTGTTAGGCGTGTGCGGGATATCGTACTCATCATCTGTATCATAAATAATATCGTGGTCAGGCCCTCCGAAGAGGGCGACCCTAATTTTTAAAAAAAGCCTGGATATAATATTCATATCAACCTGTGAGTTATTGTACCGAAACAGGAGTGGCAGAAGGCTGTGTTTTGTCAGATGGTTTACCGGAGCCAGCTGCTTCTTCTTGTTTTAATGTCGGCTCACTGCCAGCATCAGCAGAACTGTTACTGTGACCGGACTGAAGAGGGGCTTTAGTTTCGAGACTGGCAATATAAAGTTCCACCGATTTAAACCGCTTAATGCTCTGGATGAATGGCAATGCGTCGTATTTTCCATTCACGCGGTTTTCAGTGTTCAGTATTTTAGTGATGTTGTCCATCGCAACCCGCAGTGAGCTCAGGAGTTGCAGGATAATTCGGTCATGAACCTGTTGTGATATCTGACCGTATAACCACAACTGATGTGCCTGACGAGTCAGGACGTTGATGGTCTGGATAATATCCAGTAATTTATAGGTCATTGGGTGGTTCCAGCGAATTTCAAATTCACCATAGTCAAACCCTTCGAATGATGAATCATCCAGAGGCAGTCTGGCGACATTTTTGTCAATCTGCTCCTTGAAGGTATTTACATTACCCGACAGTTCATCGTAAACACCGGAGAGCCATTTCTGAACTTTAGTGCTTGTCGCCTGGTCACCTTCTACCAGTCGGAAAATATTATAAATTGCATTGGAAATGGCGTTAAACTGGCGCAGGCAGGTTCTGTTTTTTTCATGAAAATGCGTATAGAACTCACTTGAAAGTGGCTTTAATTTTGAAATGACCATCCCTAACGGGCGGTTATTGCCAGCGTTACGTTGATTGCGCGGTTCAGTTTTTGGGGATGCGTTCTCAGCCATTATATTAACCTCTTCAGTTTTTCCAGCCTTTTGATGTCGGCCAGTTTTCGTTGATGGTATTCCGCGAGTAGTTCACGGATTGGTTTAATTTTGTTTTCTGTTTCCAGGATCATCTCCAGTTCCCAGTCCAGGGCTTTTTTAAAACAACTAACGCTGTAACCTCCGAGTTTAGGTTTAACAACCACGCCATGATGTTCAATTTTGTTTTTGAACCTGGGCGAAAAATCTTTCCATACAATTGTCAGCTTTTGCGATGAGCCGACCTTTTTAAACACCGGTGCGAATCGACCGGGCATGAATTTCCCCCCGTTTGCATACGTGGTCTGGGATATCAGTTGATTTCGTGCCTTCCAGGTCTCCCAGTATTCATCCGGAATTTTTGTCGCTTCTGATTTCAGTAACTCGATATAGCGAACCGAGTTTTCGATAACGATTTCCTGATGTGCCGTAATTATCGGGTTCATATCAACTCCTCCATTCTCACAGACTACATGAATCCCAAAAGATTTTTCTGAACTAACAAGGGTGTTTGCATTTTTTTTTAAATTTTTTTGTGCACATGTCGTCGGCAAAAAAGTAACTTTCTTGTGAGCATGACCAGCAACCTCTGCCTGAGGCCCAACAAAGTGTGCGTTCCACCTCCCGTAAAACCACTCCTTGCAACCGTGGAGATGGAAAAGTAACTTTTTTGCGAACCAGTAATAGTTACCCTTATGCATAAGTAACTTTTTGCGTAATAGTTACAAATGATGGAGCATGAAAATTTGTTGTCCATTGGTCACTATTCCGGGAAAAGTTACAAATGAAGATTTTTCCCCATTGGTACCTTTTTTCAAAAAAGATACCAATGAAAGATGTCGCTTATCGACGGTTTTTTCAAAAAAGTGCCTAATGATATTGGTGAAAATTCGGATGTTCTTGCACAAGGAACTAAAACGAAGAAAGTGCCTTATACTATTTGTGATTAACCCTTTTCTACACTCCCTCGGATTGCTATGATATAATAAAACCTCTTTCAGTAACCTACGTAGCGCGATTTAAAAGTATCCTGGAGAGCGTATGGACGTACAACCCAACGTACAGACTGACACGGTCATTAAGGCGTTTCTCCGCTCGGAGTTGCAGTTGATACGTAGTCAGAAAAAACTACTCAGTGTGTTGCCTCGTGATCTCGCGTCGGACTACCGCTATATACCGGACAACCTGCTGGAGCGTTTTTTCCATCCCGCCACGGATGCGCGTCTAAATAGAATTGCCCTGTCAGAAGCCAGGCCAGGTAGCCTGCTAGTTCCCCGTGTCAACGGGAAACCTGTTTTATGGGGTGAGTTAATAAAATTAATCCTGGATGACTCTCAGTTACTGAAGTTTGAAACGTACGGCAGACCTTTTGACAGTACCGAGATGAAACCAAATGAGCCATGCGAATTATTGAGCGGGAAGCAGTATGTTTATAAACCCGTCGACCTTGAGTTATTCAGGAAAAACATCGTCTCTATACAGATGAATTTCCTGGTCAATCTATGGAATCTGGCCAGATTTAAACCGGCTTATGTCAGGGCTTATTTGGCCCTGTCTAATGACGCTTTTCAGATGCTCCTCGATACAGAGATGTCCGCCTTTGTGGAGATGACAAATGTGGTTCTTTTCCCCGGTTTATAACCTATGATACCGGACGACGTGATCACAAAGTATATGCATGGGGTTACGAGATTATGGCTGATGTTCTGGAAGGTTTCATTCCAAGGGAAAATATGGAAAACTTACGGGTCGAATTTGCTCTTAAAGATTCATATGAGAAGCTAAAGTTATTTTAGCGGTGTCTGGATGCTATATGAGTTAGCTGGTTTCACTCATTGATATGGTAACCTGATTACGGTTCATTCATGTTAGTGAATAACAGTATCCGAGCGTGCTTCGCTGAAAAGTAACTTTTCTGAAAACATGAAGTGGTTTTTCCTGCCGGTCGACAGAACCGGACCAGGTACACGTTAAGGAGAATGCAGATAATGGGCTTTAAAAAGAGCGAGGTAAGCCAGCTAAATAGTCTGGCAAGTGCCATAAAGTATAGAATTTGATGCCAATAAATATACCATAACACATTTGTATGGTCGTAAAGTTGCCGACAGCCTGGAGTACCCCAAAGGGATAAATACAAGAAAAGGGGTAGGTAAATGGCTCGGTGAAAAATCCGCCATGTTGCTGTCAAATGTCGTTGTAAACAATGCTATTCATATTTTTGGATATGACCCTCAAAATCCTACAGAATCAACCAGAGAAATGGATTTTAATGCACTTGTTGATTTGTTAATTAACACGGGCTATACGCCGGAATACTACCCGCTCAAGGTCAACAGGATTGTCGAAGTTCTCAACGGGATGTCGGAAGCTGACTATAAAGACTATTGCCTGGTATGTAAAAAGCCCTTCATACATGCGCCGGACAGGTATGATTCCTGCCCGACATGTAGCGCAAAAAAATGCAAAGTTGCTATTATGCGTTATTCTCAGTCCGTAATTCCCTTTGAATAAAAGTAATTAAGATTACATGGAAAATCAGCTTTTACACACGGCAAGCACCATCTGCCATATCGCGTTTGCATCGACGGGAATAACGACACCGTCAGATGAGCAGGGTTTTTTTCATCTTTCCGACAGCATCCATAATCGCCTGCGTGCGATTTCTCCTGACCTTCATGTCCGTTGTGCCTCTTATTTATTCCTGCCTGTCATTCATACAGAGTTAAAAACTGGCGACCTTAAAAACCATTTTCCTTCTTATATCCTGCAACTTGTTCAGGAACTTGCACCGTTAAAAAGAACTACCTGTCCCTCCGGAAAAATCAGGTTTGATAAAGAGCTGGACGCCATGTTTTCAGCCAGTCCAGATGCTGTCAGCATTCGTCTGGCCGAATATCTTTCGGGCCCATCCCGTTTTCTCCGGATGATAAAAAACCCTGACCGTAAGGCGAGAGTTGAGAAAATACTCGCTGCCAGAAAATGTAATCTTTCGCATCAGCTGGCACTCCTGATGCAGGCAGAAGAAACCGTGTCCAGATTTAAATCGCCGGGTAATACCTGGCGTCCCTGAACGGGGTCATGTTATATCTTCCTCATTATCTTTTACTTTCTGGTGTTGACCTTTTTAACCAACTGAAGGTCAACGTGTTCGTGTGTCAGGAATCTATCCTCCCGTTTATTGTTTAACATTCCGTAAATTCACAGGCTTAATCATTCAGCGTATAACCGTGGTGGTTTTACTGAATAGTCATGTTACAGGTAAACCCGTTACCTGGAGTTACTCATTTCTGGCTTTCCCGATGATTCATGATCCGGCGACATTGAATCCCAACACCCCTCAAGAAAAAATCCAGATTTCGTACAGAACATCTTCCTTATAGAAGAAATCGGATTTTTTTTTATGGGATGATAATGCTAACCATCGAGGGGTAGCATATGCAGAACACCAAAACTTTTATCCTGAAAGCCGCCATTAGTTCGTTGCTGGTGCTTTCCACTATGAGCCTGGCGGATACGCAGAAAGTTGAGAACACACCTTTTGTTTCGGGACAATCCCTGAAAAAAGGTTTCTTCTGGTATAACGATAAAGAACCGGTAAAAGATGAAGAAGAACAACCACAACAGCCATTAACGGGGTCGCCGTCTCAGGACAAAAAAGAAGAGCTTAAGCTCGATTCACGCTGGCTAAAAGAAAATCTGCTGAATCTTCGTTATGCGGCAATGGATAACCCGACCAACGAAAACCTGTCCCGCTATTATACTGCGCAACGTTTAATGCTGGATATTGCCACCCGTTTCTCTGACCGGACCCGCGACTATTTCCTTAATAACCCGATGATGTCAGAAAAACGACGACAGCCAACCGAAACTGTCGCGTTAAATGCACACCGTGCAGGACTTGAGGAAAATCAGCAAAAAGCACTTACCTCCATCTTTCAGAAAGGTGGATTGTTTTTCTTTTTCCAGAGTACCTGTGCGTACTGTCACGAGCAAAGCCAGATACTGAATTTCATGCAGAACTATTATCACATTGACATTATGCCGGTGAGTATAGACGGGCGACCTCTTCACAATGGTTTATTTCCCCGTTATGGACGGGCAACGATGGAGATGATCAAGCAATACGCCATCACAGAAGTTCCCACTATTTATCTCATGTCCAATGATGGTTCTCAGGCTACACGAGTCAGTACCGGTCTGGTGTCCGCTGACGAACTGAAAAATACGATTATTCTTGCGGCCAGAGGTATGAACCTTCTCGACGAAGCGACATTCCAGAACACGCTCGATATTAAGAAACAATATGCCATTGGCGACAGAGATGTTCTGACCGTGAACAAAGAGCGCTATGAACAGGATCCTTATCTGCTTCAGCACATAATGGATGAAAAACTTAGCGGGTACGACATGCCAACAACCGATCGGGTTAAAACCGGTATTTCAGAAAATGAAGGGGGCTTAAGTGGCTACTGATTTTCCAAAAGTAACTTTCATGAAAAAGTTACTTTTATCGGCCATGTTCTTTGGTGTGTTCTCCATGCAGCAGGTCCATGCTGCCAACGTCATGGAGGGCATATTTAAAGGTATGGTGGCTTCAACAGATCCCGCTTCCGTAAGAACGGCATCACGTGTCGGAGCTGTTGGGGGGAGTTTCTCATACCGCCAGCCTCAGGTGAATACCAACCTCGTCAATGTCAGTTTCCCGAAAGCCAGCGTCGGGTGTAACGGCATCGATATTTTCCTCGGCAGTTTCAGCATGATCAATGGTGATCAGCTTGTGCAGATTGGACGCGGTATTGCGCAGGGGTCAGCGGTATATGCTTTTAACACGGCAGTATCGGCAATCTGTGCCGATTGCGCAGCGATCATTGCCAACATTCAGGACAAGCTCGCAGCACTGAACAAATTTGCCAAAGACAGCTGTAACGCAACCTATGAGTTTTTGCAAAACGGGCTGGGTACACCTCAGGAGTTTACTGAGAAAATAGGGCTCGGCGGCGGCGCTGTTGACTCCATGGTATCAGGTATATTCCCGGATTTTGGTAGCACCATGAGTCAGCCTGCCAGTGAAGTCAACAAAAAGAACTATGCAAAAGATCCTGATGCCTTTAAAGAGAAATATGCAGGGAATATTGTTTACCAGGGATTCATGAGCATTGATAACGGCAATATGAATGTGGGGGGCGTGACTGAATTAACAGGTTACAAACTGGCCGAACAAATTATGTCGCTTACAGGAACACTTATCGTCAGCTGGGATAGTAATGGAGAAAATTCAGCGATAACACCGATCCCACCTACGATGAAAGCCGCTGATTTCATAAAGGGGACAGGATCCGGCAACGTTAAATTAAATGTTTGTAACCCAACACCTGATTTACGCAGTAACAGGAAAGCACAGTGTCTTGAAATGCGTCAGGACTCTATACAATTTAAAGGTCTTTCTGAAACCATTATTGAAACTTTACTCGAAATTCAGCGGGCTGTCAGGAATGACACTGAGTTGACGCAAGACCAACGTAAACTTATCAGTATGTTAGGTGTTAATAACATCATTCCGACTCTTCAGACCTTGTCAGCTGCTGAGGGGGTTCAATACATCAATGATATCAGTACGATCGCGGCCAAAAACTTCACAATAGAGTTGCTGAGTAGTGTGCAGAATAAAATGACGAATATGACTTTGCCTTCAGAGGCAATGGCATCGTTTAAGGACCAACTAGAAAAAATAAACCAAACCTTCAGAAACCAGATCCGCAGCGCTTCAGAGGTTCAGTCCATACAGAACACTGAGGAAAAAACGGTCCTGGCTTACTGGGATATGGCATACGTTAAAAAACGGACCTATGGCGATAGCGGGAATGGTGGCTGATATGAGTAATTACACTATTTATACCATTGGTGATATTGATTTTGTTTATACGGCTTTTAACGGGATCGCGCTGATTTTTTCCACTCACGGATCCAATGAATGGCTCAGATTTGCTGCATATGCAGCAGCAATTGGACTTTTTTATAAATCCCTGCGGTGGGTTCTTGCCCCCACAAAAAACGATGTCCCGATCTTCTCCTGGATAATGGGGTTGCTGTTCTATTCCATTGCCGTAATTAAAGCCGATGTAACACTGGAATCGGTTAAAACGGGGGAGGTCAGGAACATAGACGATGTTCCGTTATTTATCGCGTCAACCGGTGAACTGACAACCGGATTACTGCACGGGCTCATTACGGACTGGCGAGCAGCGTTTGACCCGCTTACGCCGGTGGGCCAGGTCACTGACACGCTCGATGACAGCCTGACGCTGGGCCCAATGACCAAAATGGTCAAATACATGGAGTGGGGTGGGGAATCCAGTGGATTCTGTCAGGCTTTCCCAAATACGATGAGCGGGAGTGAAAAACCTGTTACTTTTGATGTCTGCAGAATCATCCAGTCTATTGCACGCTATTGTATTAAAACGACCCAAGACTCAGAGGTCAATACACCACTCAGAGGGGTGGCGTTGAATGAAATCTATGCCACAGATCTTGCGTCAGTAATGAACGTGATGGATTCAATGACGGCCAACAGCCTGAAGACAGCCAGCGTCCCAATGGTGACATCGACAGGTTTGCAGTATGCGTCGTGTACAGATGCCTGGGCGGCGGTTAAAGCCGCATTCGACTCGCCTCAGGGCGCGTCAATTATGCGTAATTTGGGTCAGATGAATCAGTTTGTAGCACCGCAGCAGGAGGATAGCGGCCAACAAACCGATTTTATCGGAGGTGCAGCCACCACGCTTTTTGGAAGTGCCGGTCAGGCTCACAATATCACGACTGCTGCATTTGTCCTCAACCAAATAGATAAAGGTGTGTTGCAGTATCGCAAGTCGTTGGGTATAGCGGCTGACTACCAGCTTTTCGAAGCGAGCATGAAACGTACCAACGCCATGGTCAGTCAGGGGCAACTCTGGCTGAACATCTCAGGCGCTGCAATATCGTTTCTGGAAATGTTCAGCTACATGGTTGCCCCCTTTGCCCTGATTGCGATCCTGTTTTTAGGGGGGGAAGGTATAACTTCAGCAGCAAAGTATCTGCAGCTGATTGTATTCGTTAACATGTGGCCGATAACGGCGGTCATGGTCAACGCATACGTAAAAATGGTATTGAATCAGCAGTTTGACACATGGTCATCGCTGGGTGTACAGACCACTATGAACTGGGCGAATATGGGGAGTATTCAGGAGACGTACGGCAGCTACCTGTCAGTAGCTTCAGCGCTGTATTGCATGGTGCCGATGCTGACGCTGTTCCTGTTGACCACCAGCATCCACCCGATGATGGGGGCGTTGAAAAATGTGACTCCGGATGCTCCTGCCAATACTGGACATGTCACACCAGAAGTGTGGTCGGCGGGTAATGCGGGTAAACAGTCCTTTGGTGACCAGACACACACAGCAGCCACTGCAACCGGTGGAGGTATATCATCTGGCGGGCTTCTGGATTCTCCGACCAGGATGATGCCAACGCTTGGGTTGGGGTCATCGTTAAGTGATACCGTTAACGCAGCAGGGCAGCACTCGATAGGGACCGACAGATTGTCCACGCTCAGCTCAAGGCAGGCTTTTAATGAAGCTTGGACCAGTGGAATGCAAGGCAGTCGAACGCAAACAGCAGGCTCAACAAACCAGGGTGGAATGAAGGCTGTTACTGACGTTGCGGCCGCAATGACCGGTAGTCTCGGGAAAGACGTTGGAGTATCCGCGGAAGCTCTCCAATCTATGGCAGCTGCAGCTGTACTTGGTGGTATGGCTAGCTTAGGTTTTAGCCTAGGAGGTAAAGCTAAAGGAGGAGGTGGGAGTGGCTCTGTAGGTAATTTGGTTGGAAACATAGCGGCTAGCATACAAAATAACAGTCAACTATCTGATAGGGTAAAAAAAGGCTTAACTGACAATCTGTTAAGTGCGATGAAAAATGGTGATGGATTTGCCAAAGACATAGCAAAGCTTGAGTCTAATGTGATACAGAATGGGTTCTCTAATTCTGACAGTTACCAAAAAACGGCCCAAAGGATGCAGGAACATGCCCAGGCTGTCACTAATAAAGAGAGTAATGCATTCAGTAAGACAGGTGGGCAGGCTTCTCAACTCTCACTCAGTAACAGTCTTAATATTGACGGGGCTAAACTATCAGACACCCTGAGCAAACCAGCGACCGCGCAATCGGTAGGTGATTTCTTTGCCTCTATTGGTGGAAACCGTGAAGCTGCGGTTGCTCAATGGCAATCCATGAAAAATACATTAAACAGCAGTAACACATTGGGAGACCAGAGAAACGGTAATGATGCCTTTGTTAAAATGATGTTTAATGAAGCAGAGAAACTTACTCATATGGATGCGGGGGAGACGGTTGCACATAATTTGGGCGATATCCAGAAAACATCTCAGATGCTGAAAAATGCTGTCAGCATCATGGGGGCCAATGCCGGTATGATTGCGCCCGCGACGGAAAAACTGGATCAGTTTGTCGCACTGGGTTCTGGTGGCAACTATGCCAGCGGACATGAGCAGCAGCAAATCGCACCTGACACGTCAGCAGTCCCTACTGCCGGACAGGTTTCTGGTAATGTTGCGAATCAACAAGGTGAATCGCCACGGATAATCTAGACACTTCCGAGCCGTTGATAATACTGGTTTTCATATTCTGTCGGTGACATCTGATCGCTAGAACCATGCCGACGCTTACTGTTATAAAACATTTCGATGTAATCAAAAATATCGCTGCGGGCTTCTTCCCGCGTTCCGTAGAGCTTTTTCTTTATCCGTTCGCGTTTCAACAACTGGAAAAAGCTTTCTGCAACCGCATTATCATGGCAGTTACCGCGACGGCTCATGCTGCCCTCCAGGCCGTGTGATTTCAGGAACGACTGCCACTCATGGCTTGTGTATTGACTGCCCTGATCCGAATGAACCAGCACCTGTTTTTGGGGATTACGCCGCCATACAGCCATCAGCAGTGCGTTCAGGACAATGTCCTTTGTCATCCGGGATTGCATGGACCAGCCGATAATTTTGCGTGAGAACAGATCAACAACCACGGCAAGATACAGCCAGCCTTCGTGGGTCCTGATGTAGGTTATGTCCGTTACCCAACGCTCATCCGGAGCATCCGGATTGAACTGTCGCTGGAGCCTGTTGGGCGACACGATACTGGCTTCGCCTTTACGTGCCCGCGGGCTCCGGTATCCAACCTGAGCCTTTATCCCGACACGTTTCATCAGTCGCCAGACTCTGTTCACTCCGCACTGTTGCCCGCTGTCCCGCAGATCCAGATGGATTTTGCGATAACCATAGACGCATCCCGATTCCAGCCAGAACTGTTTAATCTGTCCTGTCAGTCTTAGGTCTGCCTGATGGCGTTGTGAATGCGGCTGCTGAAGCCAGGCGTAAAAACCACTGGGATGAACATCCAGCACCCGACAGAGCAGGCGAACAGGCCAGCAACAGGTGTTGTCACGGATAAAGGCGTACCTCAGTCGGACAGCTTTGCGAAGTACGCCGCGGCTTTTTTTAATATGTCCCGTTCGTCGGTAACCCGCTTCAGCTCTTTCTGGAGACGGCGGATCTCGGCCTGAGCATCTGACTGTTCTTTATTAGTGGAAGAATCCGGACCGTACTTCTTTATCCAGGCGTAAAGGCTGTGGGTGGTGATATCGAGACGTGTTGCAACGCTGGCAACAGAATAACCGCGATCAACAACCTGTTTGACTGCTTCAATTTTAAACTCTTCGGGATAACGCTTACCGCTCATGGGCACCTCTCTTTAAGCCATCTTAAATGACTCTGAGGTGTCTGTTAAACCCGTGGCGATTCAAGGGGCGTTTGAACAAAAGTTATACGAGCTGGAGCGCTCGTTTTATAAACCCCTACGTTATGATTCAACCACTCATGAATATCTCGCGGATTTTTGTCTTACAGATGCTTCTACAGAAAACCATTTACCCTTTCCTGTAGAAATATGGGGAATGAATACTCCTAATTATCAAGAGCATAGAATGGAAAAGGAAAGATGGTACAACGCCAATTATGGCGCAACTGGTTGGTCATCATGGGATGCAACTCGAACATCGCTAGACAGTATTGAATCGCTTTTGCCTAGGAAAACGAAATCATTGTATCATGATATTATTAAATAATAATTTCTTGGTAATTCCCTTTCAATATTGCAACCGCTTCGCTTTTCGTAATCTTGAAGTTTACCCGATGCCGTGCAACATGAAGAATGGACAGACATAACTTTCTGTCCATAATCTTTGTGAACAGATTTTTATGGGGACAGTTTACATGCGAAAGTTAGTCTTCTTAACGGCACTTCTGGCCTATACAGGTACTTCGTCAGCTGCTGAATTCTGCAAACTGCAGCAATACCGTGACGGCGAACTAGTGGCCAGAGAAAGCGTACTTGTTATCGACAGAGGGGATTCTTTCAGTGTCAGAACCAGTCAGGCAGAATTTAACAGCCCTTTACTTGAACATGGATATGCTGTGGACCGGCAAGGTGTTGAATATCGACATGGCACAATGGAAAGTGGAAAACTGTGGATCACACTTCCTTGGTTAAAAATTAGCCTTCACATTGATTGCAATTAATCCCCGCAGATCTCACTGTTGCTGGCAGTGATGTAGAGTCATTCTGTCCATGTAGTTTTAGCGGGGTTGGGAGATCAATTTGTACTGTTCTGGTACAAACATAATAAATTACCGCGCTGAGCTGGGGCTGAATGCACCAACAACAGAATGAAGCTGCATAAGCGGCTTTTTTACGCCTGGCTTTCTCCTTTTCCCCTCAACTGGACGTTACAATTATTTTGTCCCGGAAATCACAGTAGACTTCGTGATGCTACCAACGGAAGCGGAACTTCGTATCTACCATGCTTGCTTTCGTATCTACAGATAAAACCATACACTGCTTTAATCACAACACCGTCCTTTAAGCAGCGCCACCGCCTCATCGCCAGGCATCTGGAACTGCACACGATGGCGCGCCGCGACATCGAGCGCAAACACCTTCGTATAGACCTCCGTCGAGCTAATCGATTTGTGGCCCATCAGGCTCTGCAAAACCTTCAGTGGTATGCCGGCATACAGCATGTGCATCGCGTAGGAGTGACGGAACGTATGGGGGGTCACCGGTACTGAGAACGTCACCCCGTCGGCCGCTGCGGCCTCCACCGCTTCGCTAAGCCAGGTGCGGACGGTACGGTCTGTGATCTCCCAGATACGCGCCTTCTCCATTCTGCCGGTGCGCTTGTTTCGTCTTTCCAGCGGAATTTTCAGGGTAGCCACCATCATCTGCAGCTGGCTGACGTAGTGGTGATCGGAAAGCGGAACCAGGCGATGAGCCTGGCTACCGGCGGGAGCTCGGCCGGCCGTTCTGGCGGCTTTTTCGGCCCGTTGTTTCAGCGTGGCAAGCTGCACGAACGGATACGGCGGCGCCAGCGAAAAATCCCCCCGGGTCAGCGCGAGCGCTTCATTAATGCGCGCGCCGGTGTTCCACAGCGTCGCCAGCAGCATCTTACGGTGAAGATCCGGCACGTAATGAAGCAGGGCGCTGACTTCCGGCGCCAGCAGATATTTCGGGAGTTCATCCTGCACGAGCGCCATCTGGCGCAGGGCCAGGGCGGCAGGGTAATCGATGGCCACCGGGAGCAATGTGCCGGGAGATGGCGGAGATCCAACTGGAACCAGGTTATTCATAATTTCTGTTAACTTTTTTCTTTGCCGAGAATTTTCTTCGTAATATTACCGGAGCCAGGATGACTAACCAGCCAGAAAACAGACGAAGTCACAAACAAAACTACCCCGTCAGTGATTACAGACACGATATTTACGGACACAGGTTTCACTCCTCTTCAGTGGGTTGCTATGGAACGGGAACATTCATGACCACAACATCTAGTAGATAAAGCCCAGAAAAGCCACCACGCCCCCCCAGAATAAGGCCTGGTTGGCGACTTTCTCCCACAGGATAGAAAGGAGATTTGTCTGCAGGTAAACGAGGTATTCACTTTGCGAGGCGAGATCCTTTTCGAGCTCAACGATTTTTTCCTGCGACTGACTACACAGGGTTGCCAGCCGGATAACCCCGGTAGCCCGTTGCGCCACCTCCAGGTCAGAATCCCCGCTCTGCGGCAGAGACAGTTTTTCTGCCCGCAGTGGCAGGGCATCACATTTCTCATCCGGGAGCTGGCCCCCTTTCCTGTGCCACAGATGATAAAATGGACGATTCCTAAGTGAAGTAATTAACTGTTTTTGCGACCTTTTTTGCCTTCGATCTGCACGATTTTTTTCTGCAGCCCGCGATAACAGTCTTCCAGCCGGCGTACCGCGGATACCAGGGACTCCACCCGGAGCGTTGAACACCTGCCCCGTGGCAACTGCAGTTCGTCTGCCCGCAGTGGCATTGAGCTGGTTTCCCCCGGCGGGAACCGGAAACCCAGCCCGCGCCACAGTCTGCTCCGGCGGATCAGATTGTGAATGTTTTTCGCATCCACGGACGAAATGTGGATTTGTCTGACCAGCGTTTCCGGCGGCAGGGAGCGGGTCCAGAGCACCATCTGCTGCATGATCCAGCTGCCCACTCCCCGGCCACGGGGTAAAAATTCATTCAGCATAAATTCAACACTGAACAGTTCCACACGGCCGTGCTCGAACTTCGCGACAATGGTCTGCGGTGTACTTTGTCCGTCACCGTACAGCGTCAGGCTACAGGTGATCGACACATGTGCCCCTGGCGAGTCCTCAGACCCGTAACGACATTCCTCCACCCGTCTGACGGCCACAACCATTGTTTCGTTGCCCGCGCTCCCCGCCGGGACGGTCAGTAGCCACATGCCGTTATCATCAACAGACGTTTTTATGAAGGTTTTAGTTTTCGCTTCCATACCGGCCTTTTTGTCCCGTTGCGTAAATGTAACTGGCTTAAGGGTTTTTGTGTGAACCGTTCGTTTAAGCTGACCCTGCGAAAGCCTGCAGGGCATCCGCTCCGGAGGGCAGTTCATGCTGAGGGTTAAGCTCTGCGGCAATGCTTCGTTTTGACATCCTCGATGTCTTTCAGGGCGGGGAGGCTGTCAAATTCCCCAGAACATCAGGTTTATCGCATTTTTGATGTCATTTTCCCGGTGGCTGAGATCGGCCACTTCCTCCCCGGTGACGGAGGCCGTGACGCTGGCCATGTCCGTGGTCATCAGGCGGTAGCTGTCGTCCCCGATGTGCACCACCGGATAGAGTTCACGGGAAACTTTATCCGACAGCAGCCGGGCGCTGGCCAGCGGGATCACCATCCGTCGCCCGGGGGTATCGATGATGTCACTCTGCACATCCACGAACAGACGATAGCGGCTCTCTCTTTTATAGGCATAAACCTTAAACTGCATCTCACCAGTCCCTGTTTTCGTCGGCGAATGAACCGTTCATATCAATAAAGCGGGCAACCTCGGCCATCCCTTCCTGATTTTCAGCCTGCCAGCGTTCGGCACGCAGACGACGGGCCTCATTCTGCATGGCCCTGTTCACCAGGGCGGAGATATTGACGTCTGCGGATTTCAGTAACTGATAACTGTCGCTGTCTATGGTGACAGTGATGCGCTGCTTCATAATGCACTCCGGAATACATACTAATGATATGCATATCAGTATAGCGTAAAGATGCAGCTGACTCACGCCCGCCTGAAACATACTGTTATGTCGCCATTAATTTCACTTCGTGAAATTCACATACAAAATAATCACCTTAGAGATAACAAGCAGCCATACAGCCACGCTGTTAAATTACCGGACGGCCGTTCCGTCCTGATCCGACTTTTCACGTATAACGAAGGCAGACGCCCTTAACGGCCTGCGCTGCCTGTATGGAGATTTGTGAGGAGAGGCTTATGTACAATAACCTTCCGGCCCTGAGTGAGAGTATCCTTTGGGATGACAACCTTCTGGCTACAGACTATACGGAACTGGATGCAGAAGCACTGGGAAGTGCGTTAAGGAGCTACCTTCAGGCTGTCAGTGTTCTGCGCGGGGAGTGGCATCCCCTGCATGACTCTCCGCTCAGCCTGTGGATTGCCCGTCACGATCAACTGGCTCTTTATCGCCCCGGCCTGCTGTCGGCTGAACGCATCATCCTGACCGATACACTGGAGGAAGCGGTGCTACGCCTTGATACCATTGAGTCATCGGAAGCGATGGATCGGCTGATACATTACAATGCAACCGATCGGCTGGCAGATATCAGGACCGGCGTGGCGCAGTTCGTGCGTTTTGTGAAGGACAATTTTCTGCTGATCCAGGCCGGCTTTATTGCCTTCACACCCTGTGAATCAGTCCGGCAGGAGCAGGAGCGTAAGATGCAGCTCCTGCAGGATAATCCCGACCGGCATTTCCTTAACGCCGTGATGCCCGCAGAGGTGGTCCGGCTGTACGAGAGGAGCGTGAAGGTGCGGGGGGTCAGACGGGTCAGCAATGAAGGGCATATCCGCTTCGTGTCAGAAAAAACACTGCCGGACGAAATCATGCTGGAGCTGCGGGACTGTCAGAGCCCTTTTACCAATGCCTATATGTACCAGGAGCTGCAGCCAGTCGAAGTGGAAGAAGACGGCAGATTCAGGGCAAGGATCACCCGCGGTAAACACGAAAGCCGTAAAGGGTATGACCGATGGGTGCGCGGGGCCATGAACCGGAGTATCTACTTTCATTATCACGGGCTGCTGACTGATATCAGTCAGTCAGCCCGGGCCGGCGCCTCACTTGTCACCCGCTGTCCGCTGCAGGGCAAAATCCTGCAGAAACTCGACGCATCCGGGAGACTGTCACGCAGAATGCTTGAGGTTCAACTCCCGTTTCTGCAGAACTTGTCGCTTCACGACATTTTCCGCATCCGCACCGATTATGAGCCGAGCGTAACAGCCTTCAGACGCACGCTGCGTGACTGTGCGGTTGAAATGGAGCGGGCATCTGGACCGGCGGAGATCAGCCTGCTGCAGCAGCGTTTCCGGGAGCGAATTGCTGATGAAGGGCTGGATGATCTGCAGCAGAAACTTGCCACATGGAAGCGGCGGAGTATACAGGACACAGCCCTGCTCGCCGTGCCGGCTGTGCTGGGTTACATGGGGGCGCCTTCATTGCTCAATCTGGCCGCCGGAGCGGCCAGTCTTCTGCAGGCCGCGCTGAGTGCCCACCGTCATCATCAGGAGGTTATCCATCATCCGTCCTGGTTTCTCCTGCGCACCACAGATATTCAGCGGCTAAAAAAATAGCGCCGCAGCAGGATGGGGGAAGCTCTCTTTCAGGCAGGTGTACATTTCGGTAATTAACGTCTGCTCTGTGCCAAAAGCTGGCGTTGCTATGGCTGCTGGGTATCAACCGGTAGGGGCCAGGTCAGGGGCACGGGCGGTATGGAGGCTGGGTAATCATGCCTATGACGTCCCGGCCGCTTTAAAGGTGAATGATTATCTTCATCTGTGGGCTGGAGCCCTGGATGTAGCCGGCAACGTTTTGAACAGCAAAAACGCATGCCCTTTAAAATATTGCGCAGTTCAGGGGGGGAATGTCTTGGAATGATGTTCACGCCTGATAAGCTTCCCCCCCTGTATCAGCATCAGAATCCTTCACCTTCGCCTGTTACCGCCGGGCCAGAATAATGAACCTGTGCAATTTTCCAGTTTCCGTCAGGGCCTTTTAACAGCACCTGGCTTTCGCGCCCAGTAGTATGAAGCTCATCGCCGCTATCACGAAAGGTTGCAACAAAGTCCCAGTAAAACTCTACTACGGCCGTATTTTCACCATAGTAACGGATGTCAGGCGCACCTACGGTTTTCAGTAAACGGCTGGAAAACATTTCATCCATTGTCATGCGATAAAAGTTTTGCTCAATCTCATCCCAGCCTTTTTCATGTCCGCGGCGATGAATGAAACTGACGTCATCGCCAGCCTTCCATATAGAGCGCGCTAATTCGTAATCGCATCGGATAATTGACTCGATATAATCACTGATGACATTCTCAGCTTTGTCATGCTTCAGGTTCATTTTTAACCTCATTTTTTACCGGCATCCAGATTCAAAAATTCTGGAAGAAAAGACTTAGTTAATTGACTTTAACTGTCGATGAAAGGTGCCCCGAAGTGACGGGGCAACATTGTCAGGCAAGCGCTTTCTGAACGCTTACTGCGATAGGCGTAGTTTTTCTGCCAATCAGTTTTGACAGAACATGGCTGTCATCAAACAACGCGTTCTGAGAGGCACCCGTATCCCATGACGCAATCGCCTCAGCAAATCCATCAGGCAGGCCTGCATTTTTTAGTGCCGCCGCGTAATCTGCTTCCGGGATATTACGGTAAGGAATATCTTTGCCGCTCTGAGCCGTAATTTCCGCAGCTAAATCAGTCAGCGTATAGAATTCATCTCCGGCCAGCTCATAGGTTTTGCCTTCGTGGCCTTGCCCGGTCAGCGCCACTACAGCGGCTTCTGCGTAATCCTCACGAGGCGCGGAGGAAATTTTACCTTCGCCAGCACTGCCATAAAAAGCGCCAAGGCCCAGCGCAGGTGCAATAGAACCCGTGTAGTTTTCTGAATACCAGCCGTTACGCAGGATTGTATAGTCCAGCCCCGAGTTTTTGAGAGCCTGTTCTGTCTGGACGTGTTCTGGTGCCAGGTTGAGTGGTGACTTGTCAGCATGCAGCAAGCTCGTATACACGATGCGCTTTACACCATTTTTTACAGCAGCACGGATTACATTTTCGTGCTGCACCGCACGTTGCCCGATTTCATTGCCGGAGATAAGCAGCAGGGTATCAACTCCTTTCAATGCTACATCCAGCGTATCCTGGCGAGTGTAATCAGCTTCACGTGTAGCTACACCCAGGCCAGCTGCTTTCGCAGGGGTTCTTACCAGAGCGACAATTTCAGAAGCGTCAACTTTTTGTTTAAGTTTTTCAATAACTAACTGGCCAAGATGGCCTGTTGCACCAGTGATTGCAATCGTCATTTTATTCTCCGTATCAGGTAAAAGTTGCTCACGTTTAAACTGAAAAGGTACTATACCGATATAGATTATTTTAGTAAGTACTTACAAAAAGGTTAGTGTTAAATGACATTGATTAAAGATCAGGTTCGTGACAATGCTTCAGCGTCAGAGATGCCTGCTATCACCTGCAATGTGATGGCTGCAGGATGCCCGTCAAGGCAGGTACTTCAACACCTGAGCAGCCGCTGGGGCGTTTTGATAATGGTCGCCCTGCTATCTGAGACCCATCGTTTCAGCAGCTTAAGACGGCGTATTGAAGGGGTAAGTGAAAGAATGCTGGCCCAGACTCTACAGTCTCTTGAGAGTGATGGGATGATTAAACGGTACTCATATGACACCATACCCCCGCATGTCGAATACTCACTGACGCCTCTGGGACGCGTTGTGGCAGTGAAACTGCAGGAACTTGTTTCAATAATTGAGGCCAGCCAGGCAGAAATCCTGAATAATTCGCGTTAAAAAATTAATGTGCTGACGTTATCGTCTGCCTGCTTTTAACGATACTACTAATTATTGACTGACCGTTCCATAATTGTTAGGGTGATAACAGTTCTGAGGCAGGAGTAAGCGATGGCAGGCAGACCAAGAGAATTTGATGACCAGCTGGTAATACAGGCAGCCATGGATGCATTCTGGCGTAACGGTTTTGAAGCGACTTCGGCGCAGGAACTCGTTGACAGCACAGGTCTGGGCCGTGGCAGCCTGTATGCTGCTTTCGGCAGTAAAGAAAATCTTTATCATGAAGCCCTGCGACGCTATCACCGCTCCAGCATTGAGTTTCACGAGGAAGTTTTCCGCCAGCCCGGAAGCGTGAAAGATCGACTCCGAATTCTGCTTGAAAAAGGCATTGAGCTTGATTTCAGCGACATTGAGCGTAATGGCTGTATGGCGATATTTTCTCCTCTCGAAAGAGCGGCTAAAGATAAAACCGTTGAAGGCCTGAGTCGCAGCTATATCAAAGAACTTGAAGGGATGTTTGTTGCGCTTTTTTCTGCCGGTATTACGACCGGAGAGTTTGAAAGGGGCCGTCAGGCTCAGTCGATGGCGAAAGCATTCATGTGTGCCTACTTTGGCTTCCGGGTGTTTGGCAGGATCGTGCATGAACCTGAATATCAACAGCATGCGATTGAAGCGCTTATCGGCAGTATTCAGTAAAAGGCCAGAAGGCCTTTTTATTTAACCTATTTTTGAACGATCATTACAATTTGCGAGGAGAAAATTTATGACTGACGATTTTCAGAAAGAACAGCTGATAGCGGCACGCTATGGCGAGAAAGACAGGCCTGAAAATATTATCTGGAACAAACAGATAGAAGGGTTACTCTGCCACCGTTCAGTCAGAAGCTTTTCGCCGCAACCTCTGCCTGAATACTGGTTTGAAACTCTGGTGGCAGCCGCACAGTCTGCCTCAACATCCTCAAATCTACAGCAATGGAGCGTAGTAGCGGTTACCGATCCTGAGCTTAAGGCACAGGTAAGAAAGCTGTCCGCTGGGGATAGCGGTCTGGCTAATGGCTACATTGAAGAAGCGCCTGCGATACTTTTATGGGTGGCTGACCTGTCGCGTAATCATGATATGACCGTGGCGGATGGTCTGAATCCGGGTGTGCATGAATATCTCGACTCATTTGTTATGGCGACTGTGGATGCCTCGCTTGCCTCGCAGAACGCTACTGTGGCGGCCGAATCAATCGGACTGGGAACCGTTTATATCGGGGCTACACGAAACAAGGCAAAAGAACTGGCCGAACTTATTCAACTGCCCCCGCACAGCTACGTTGTATGCGGACTGGTTGTCGGATGGCCCGATCCGAAAAGCAACGCAAGTATTCGCCCACGCCTGCCTCAGAGCGTGGTCGCTCACCATAACCGCTACAACGCATCTGACTTTGACGCACATGTTAAAAGCTATGAAGAAGCGTTCCATGCGTTTCGTGAAGGACTGGGAATGAAAGACAAAACCTGGAAACAGGCCGTACAAAGCTCAGCAACAAGCATGGACTATATGGACGGACGCCAGAACCTTCGCGCTACGCTTGAAGATCGCGGATTCGGTTTTAAATAAATCTGTTGCGGCTGTGTGTGCAGCCGCAAAAAAAGCGTCACTTACTGCTATCAAATCAGACATAAGTATTACGTCCGCTTTTCGCTCATAGCGGACCTTGACCATTTACCGGAACCCCACCAGGCAAGCCTCATTCAGTAGCAATACAACTCAATCTAAATCAGCTTTTCAGTAAGGATCCGGCTTTGGTATTTTTCGGATCTGACCGGGAAAAGAGAGAAGAAAGCATATGTGAAGGATATCCATATGCATGACATCTGCATAGGTATAGCATACGCATATACTCACCATCTGCATATGCCATATCTATACATATGCCGAACATCTGCCTATACTGAACATATGCACACACCCGGTGCAGTGAACCTCAATCCGGATATGCGTCACATATCCATACTTACCCGGGAGAGAAAGAACATGAGAACCGTATCTATTTTTAAAAACGGCAACAACCGCGCCATCCGCCTGCCCCGCGATCTGGATTTTGAGGGGGTGAGCGAGCTCGAGATCGTCCGGGAAGGGGACAGCATCATCCTGCGTCCCGTCCGGCCGACATGGGGCTCGTTCGCGCAACTGGACAGGGCCGATCCGGACTTTATGGCGGAGCGTGAGGATGTGGTCAGCGATGAAGGACGCTTTGCGCCATGAAGAAAACCTGGATGCTCGACACGAACATCTGCTCGTTCATCATGCGCGAGCAGCCGGCAGCGGTGCTGAAGCGCCTGGAGCAGGCGGTGCTGCGCGGTGATCGCATCGTGGTCTCGGCCGTGACGTACGCCGAGATGCGCTTCGGCGCCACCGGCCCGAAGGCCTCGCCGCGCCATATTCAGCTGGTCGATGCGTTCTGCGCGCGCCTCGATGCCATCCTGCCCTGGGACCGCGCCGCGGTGGACGCCACGACGGACATCCGGGTGGCGCTGCGCCTCGCCGGGACGCCGATCGGCCCGAACGACACGGCCATTGCCGGGCACGCCATCGCAGCCGGCGCCGTCCTGGTGACGAACAATGTGCGGGAGTTTGAGCGGGTGCCGGGCCTGATGCTGGAAGACTGGGTGAATTAACGAAGTCTGGCCGCCATCCGGCGGCCAGACAGTCATTCAGCGATAAAAGTCGTATTCACTTCATCGTTTCTGTATGACAAAATCCGGATATTCAGATATTTGGCACCAGCGTTTCACCGTTACTTTTTATAACATCGGCATACCAGTAGAAGCTCGCTTTTCTGTAGCGCTTAAGATCGCCCCGTCCCGTATCATCGCGATTGACGTAGATAAAGCCGTAACGCTTACCTAATTCCGCGGTGGAGTTACTGACCAGATCGATGGGGCCCCATGATGTGTATCCCATCACATCCACGCCATCTTCGATAGCTTCCCGGACCTGGTACAGGTGGTTATTCAGATAAGCGATACGGTAGTTGTCGTCAACCGTAAAGTCGTCTTGAAGAATATCTCTGGCACCCAGTCCGTTTTCGACAATGAACAGCGGCTTCTGATAACGATCCCACAGCATGTTTAACAGAATGCGCATTCCCGTCGGGTCAATTGTCCAGCCCCACTCCGACACCGGCAGCAGCGGGTTTTGTATCATGCTCAGCACGTTACCCCGTGACTTCTCGATGGTGTCCTCGTCGGTTGTCGCACAGCCGCTGTTGTAATAGCTGAACGAGATGAAGTCCACGGTGTTGTTCTTCAGCTGCTCGCGGTCCTCCTCTGTAATATCCAGCACAATATTATTGTCACGGAAGAAGCGCAGCATGTACCCCGGGTAGGCTCCGCGGCACTGCACGTCGCCAAAGAACAGCCAGCCGCGGTTCTCATTCATCGTTTTCAGCACGTCATCCGGTTTGCAGGTCAGCGGGTAAAGCAGGCCCCCCAGGAGCATATTGCCGATTTTTGCATCCGGGATGATGTCATGGCACCGCCCCACGACGATGGCACTGGCGACCAGCTGATGGTGGATAGCCTGATAGATATCAGCCTGACTGCTGCCTTCAGGCAGGCCCACTCCGGTCAGCGGCGCGTGCAGGGGGACATGTTGATTTCTTTGAAGGTCAGCCACAGCTTGACCTTCTCTCTGTAGCGCCCGAAAACCGTGACGGCGTAGTCAGTGAAAAAACCAATCAGTCTGCGGTCAGCCCAGCCGTTATAGCGGGTCACCAGATTCCAGGGCATCTCATAGTGGGAGAGCGTCACCATCGGCGTAATTCCGTGCTGCAGAAGCTCGTCAAACAGCCTGTCGTAGTAGGCCAGACCGGCTTCATTCGGGGTCTGCTCATCACCCTGTGGATAGATGCGTGCCCAGGCGATGGAAACGCGCAGGCAGGTAAACCCCATCTCGCTGAAGAGTTTAATGTCCTCCGGGTAGCGGTGGTAAAAGTCGATGGCCACGTCCTTGATGCTGCTGACGCTCCCGTCACGTTCCACCACCTCGCCGAAGATACCTGCGGGCTGAACGTCCGAGGTGGACACCCCTTTGCCGTCCTTGTCCCATGCACCCTCGACCTGGTTTGCGGCAATTGCCCCGCCCCAGTAAAAATTATCCGGGAATTTTTTCATGAATCTTCCTCACTTAATCGTTGTCATCAATACCGTGTCATATGAAACAGTCTGTTTATCTGCCAGATGTACTGCCCTGAATTCATCGCTGTTATTGATTAATACCGGCGTGTCCAGCAGACATCCTGCGCTTTGAATAAAATCGAGATCAAATTCAATCAACAGATCACCGGCTTTTACCGAATCACCCGTTTTTACATGTGCCGTAAAACCTTCACCTTTGAGATTTACGGTATTGATCCCGACGTGGATCAGCAGTTCCACACCATCATTACTGACCAGGTTGATAGCATGTCGGGAATTAAATATTGACGACACAACTCCGTCAAAGGGCGCAATAACTTTACCGGAGGTTGGAATAATCCCCACTCCGTTACCCAGCAGGCCACTGGCAAAGGTCGGATCGCGGATTTCGGCAATATCAATAACCTTCCCCTGTAGCGGAGAGAGAATAACGATCTCTGCTGTTTCTGGTGCGATACCTGGGTTAGCACTTGGCGATTCTTTTGATGCCGGTAAACCGAAGAAATAGGTCAGTAAGGTAGAAAGCACGAGCGATAAGGCCGTGCCGATTATGGCCCCCCACACGGTCATATCCATACCGGTAGGTGGGATCATCTGAGCGAGAGTGAAGAAGCTGGTCAGACCGAAAGAATAGATACTACCGTGGAATGCTCCGACTATTGTCCCGCCTATGGCTCCGGCCGTGCAGCCGAAGATGAATGGCCGTCGGTTTGGGAGGTTAACACCATATACTGCAGGTTCCGTAATACCAAAAATGGCCGCGCTGACTGCCGAACCCGAAAGAGTTTTCAATTTTGGATCCTGGGTTCTCAGGAACACACCCAGCGCTGCGCCCAACTGGCCTACCACGGCCGGTACCAGTAATGGCTGCATAATATCATGGCCTAACACGCTGATGTTGTTGATCATGATGGGGACAAGACCCCAGTGCAGACCAAACATGACGCAGACCTGCCACAGTCCCCCCATGATCGTACCCGCTAAAGCAGGCGCAAACTCATAAGCGGCCAGAAACGCATTTGCCATAAGGTGGCTGAGGCCGGTAGCGAGCGGTCCAATAAGCAGGAACGCAGCAGGAACGACGATGAGAAGCGCTATCAGAGGGGTGAAGAGGTTTTTGACCGCTGAAGGGAGAATTTTATTACAGAATTTCTCCACCACACTACTGAGCCAGGCAGCAAATATGACCGGAATAACCGAGCCGGCATAATTAATATAAGTGACGGGAATTCCGAGGAAGGCATCAACTGACGCGCCGTGCTGTAACTGAGCGTCGAACGCCGCTATCATTGCCGGATGCATCAGTGCGCCGCCAATCGCCATCGACAGGAATGGCGACCCGCCAAAACGCTTGCCTGCAGTGTAACCCAGCACGAGAGGGAAGAAATAAAACAGGGCATCACCAGCTGCCGCCAGTATTTTGTAGGTTCCGCTCGACTCAGTCGTAATTCCGCAAACGATAGCAAGGGCTAGCAGCCCCTTCATAATCCCGGAAGCGGCCAGGATCCCCAGAAAAGGGGTAAAAATCCCCGAAACCACATTAATCAGCCTGTTAAAGATATTTTCTTTTATGACTGCCTCGTCGCTGCTCCCTGCAGCTAGATCAGTCTCATCCGTAATGCCTGTAGCTTCGATAGCCTTATAAACTTCAGAAACATTATTACCCACAACCACCTGGAGTTGGCCCCCGCTTTCTACCACCATAATAATCTCTGGATGGTTGCTCAAATCATCCTTCAGAACAACATCATATTTTCTTAACTGAAAGCGAAGCCTTGTTGCGCAATGGGTTAAACTTTTAATATTTTCCGGGCCGCCGACCCGGTTAATTATAAATTCAGCAAGTGACTGATATTTCATAGGGACATTTACCTTTCAAAAAGCAAAAAAAACCCACTCCGCCCAGATAATACTGGTCTGAAGAAGGTTTTGCCTGCAAACGCAGTAACAATCCAGTTTCTAAAAATTCGTCTGAGAAATGTATAAATAACTGGGGTTTCCAGATATCTAATTGTATCCTCAAAAATGTTATACACCGTGCCTGAGTTCATATGAATAGCAGAAATGCAGTATGGCGGATTACCGATATCAATCGTCGTAAAATATACAGATAGCAAAAAATAAAGCCTCATATCATATGAGGCTTTATTTATACAGATCTATTAGCATGCAGGGTAAAAGTGAGGTGGCGGGACCACATGATATGTTTTTACCGGTATGCCCTGCATTCACTCTGAAATCCGGTTCTCTATTTTCCGCTACGGAAATCAGGAACATTTCCTGAAACGAGGGCGAAATCAGAGAATTCTACTTCGCATCCGGAGGCGTTAGGCGCTTGTGCCTCGAACCCTATGTGTAAAATCTGTTCCGCGTCGTTCAGCACATCAAGGGGAAAAGCGCGCACAAATATCCATTTTTGACCATCCAGCGAAGCATGGAAGGCAAATACATTATCTTTGCGGGAGATCCGTAAATGCACTTCCTGTCCACTGACGGTAAAAGCATTGGCATCATCAGAGGTATATCCGTTGTTCACCACAGAGACAACCATGGGTTCACGTTCGGGTGAATATTCAAAGCACAACTTCGCCCATGATCGTTCGTTAACGTAAAGAAGCAACACGCCGGCATCGAAGGTGTTACCGAATTCGACTTTTACCGTTGAACGAAATTGAAAGTCTCCGCCAGGAGCCGGACGTAAAAGTGTTGCTGCATTACACCGGCTTGCAGACGTTACCTGGCTTGTGCCCCTTCCCGGATCGATGAAAATATCACTGTACGGCAATGCCCTAACGGCTATCTTCCGGGATAGCGTATCAATGTTCCAAACGGAGCCTTCTGACGGCTGTAAGAGGCTAATGTTGTCATGTGAAAGATGGTTCATAGCTATTCCTTTCATATATTCTATTAATTTTTAATGATCTACATTTTTTTTTCAGAGAAAATAGGGATGATGGTCAGGGAAAATAGCATGACCAGGGCGGACAGGAAACAAAACGCATTGGCCAGTCCTGTATAATGTGCAATAAATCCGACCGCTGCGGGCCCCATAAGCACCCCCAGATATCCCAGCATGCTTGCAGCGGAGATAGCCAAAGAAGGGGCCATTGAATCCTGTTTGCCTGCACGCGTGAACAAAATAGGCACCACGTTACCGGCAGCAAAGCCCGCTATCGCAATCGCACTAAAGACAATGGCAACGGATGAGGACAGTGAAATAACCAAAAGTCCAATTGCCGTAAATATTACACCAAGAGTCAGTATCCAGCGCTCTCCTGCAAGTGAGACGAGCCTGTCACCGACGAAGCGGCTTAATGTCATCGCCACCGCAAAGACAACATACCCCGATCCTGCTATGTTTGCCGGTAAACTTTTTTCCTGAATCAGGAGCAATGCACCCCAGTCAAGCATCGCACCTTCTGCCAGGAACATCACCATTGCCAGAAGGCCTACCACAATCACTTTACCTTTAGGAAGTACAAATAATGGCGCGTCGTTAACCGTAACTGTTCTGAGGAACTTGTTTCTGATAACTGAGAGGCATATCAGTATCGTAAATATTGCGATCATCGATGCCACAAAAACGTGTAATCCCGTGGCAATCAGCAAAGTCATAACCACAGCGCCGGCAAGCCCTCCAACGCTGTAAAAACCATGAAATCCTGACATTAAAGGCATACCCGCCCGATCCTGAACTTCAGAACCGTGAATGTTGGCTGCTACATCAGTCGCACCAATCGAAAGGCCAAATAAGAAAAGTGCAGCACCAATTCCCAGGGGGGTGGAAAGCAGGGCAAGAAGGGGTAAAGCAACCACAATACCCACAGCACCCATGATGATGACCATCCGGCTGCCGGCTTTAGCAGAAATGCCACCGGCAGCAGGCATCCCTATTAATGCCCCCAGACCCAGACATAACAATACGGCACCCAAAAGAGCGGGCTCCGCCTGCATACGGCTTTGGGCGAAGGGTACCAGGGGAGCCCAACAGGCGAGCCCAAAACCAGCGATAAAGAATGCCAGTCTGGTGGCAAGTTTTGCGTCCGTGAGTTCTGTGAACTTAATATTGTCTGCTGAATAAGCCAGCTCATTTCCTTTCCCTGATATCATTTCTTCACTACTTTTCATCTGATACGCCCTGTGCGACGGTGTAAAAACAACCTAAAAAATACCAGTAGCATGCGTGTCATGATTCAGATAGGATGACAAATTATGTCTAATATACGCCAAAACACTATGAATCCAGATTTCGCTATCTCGCCTCTGGTAGGTCAGCCAGAACAATGGGGGGCTGATGTTCTTGAAAAGCATACTCATGCGCGCCACCAGTTAATTTTTTCCTCCCGGGGCGTCATTCACATCAAAACACATGTCGGCGAGTGGGTTCTTCCACCCAGCAGGGCACTCTGGATTGATGCCGGTACTGAACATTATGTTGAAACCAAGAAGCCAGCCTCGCTCTTTGTTCTGTATATTTCTCCCGCTTTTTTTTCCATGGATAAGCCTGAACACTGCTGCGTGGTTGAAGTGAGCAACCTGGTCAGGGAGCTCATCATGGCGTGTGCAAAAATGGGGTGGACCTATGATGAAAATAGTCACAGTCACCGACTGGCAGAGGTGTTGGTAGGCAGTCTTTCAGGTTTACAGCTCGCATCACTGGAACTGATCAAGCCGAAAGATCCCAGAGCCATCCACTTAATAAAATTACTGGAGCACGACCCGGGATCACGACGGTCGCTGCACGACCTGGCCAGAGAAGCAGGAGCTAGCGGAAGAACGATAGAACGACTTTTTGCTCAGGAGACAAATCTTCCCTTCGGAGCCTGGAGACAGAGACATCGAATGCTGTTTGCACTGGAACGTCTGGCTTATGGCCAGAGTGTCATGAATGTCGCGCTGGAGTCAGGCTATGAGTCTGCTTCAAGCTTTATTGCTGCTTTCAAGGCAATGTTTGGTACCACGCCATCTAAATATTTCTCATAACCAGATTCATATGAACAGAACGGTCTGGCTCCATTTCAGCTCCGTCAGGGCGGGACCATAGATACTCTTTTATTCGCTATTTCCCTTTCATGCAGATACATCGAATAAACGACAAATTATAATCAGGATCTGACAGAACTGGAAAAAATGACTCTGCGTTCAGGCATTTTAAATTAAATACGATTAACCTTTTATCATGGCAGGGTTTACAGGAAGGTGCAGGATATTAAGTTGTTATATGAATCCATTCAGACAAAATGAACCCTTCTCATAATACATAACGATTTTCTCTCTATTGGACCGTCCTTAAGCATTATATGTTTATTCCAGCCCTAGTATACAGGTTAGCTAAAATGTCAGATACAGCGAATAAACACTTCACAATAACAGTGTTCCCGGATAATTTTTACTGGGGCGGGGCAATTGCCGCAAACCAGGTCGAGGGTGCATGGGACAAGGACGGCAAAGGGGTGTCCACCTCGGACGTTCAGCCCGCAGGTATCTTCGGCGAGGTGGTGGAACGTGACGGGAGCGTCAGCAGCATCAAGGACGTGGCCATCGACTTTTACCACCGCTACCCGGAGGACATTAAACTCTTCAGCGAGATGGGGTTTACCTGCCTGCGCGTTTCCATCGCCTGGGCACGCATCTATCCACAGGGTGATGAGCAGACCCCGAATGAAGCCGGTCTGGCCTACTACGACAGGCTGTTTGACGAGCTTCTGCAGCACGGAATTACGCCGATGGTGACGCTCTCCCACTATGAGATGCCCTGGAATCTGGTGACCCGCTATAACGGCTGGGCTGACCGCAGACTGATTGGTTTTTTCACTGACTACGCCGTCACGGTTTTCGGGCGCTACAGAGAGAAGGTCAAGCTGTGGCTGACCTTCAACGAAATCAACATGTCCCTGCACGCGCCGCTGACCGGAGTGGGCCTGCCTGAAGGCAGCAGTCAGGCTGATATCTATCAGGCTATCCACCATCAGCTGGTCGCCAGTGCCATCGTCGTGGGGCGGTGCCATGACATCATCCCGGATGCAAAAATCGGCAATATGCTCCTGGGGGGCCTGCTTTACCCGCTGACCTGCAAACCGGATGACGTGCTGAAAACGATGAATGAGAACCGCGGCTGGCTGTTCTTTGGCGACGTGCAGTGCCGCGGAGCCTACCCGGGGTACATGCTGCGCTTCTTCCGTGACAATAATATTGTGCTGGATATTACAGAGGAGGACCGCGAGCAGCTGAAGAACAACACCGTGGACTTCATCTCGTTCAGCTATTACAACAGCGGCTGTGCGACAACCGACGAGGACACCATCGAGAAGTCACGGGGTAACGTGCTGAGCATGATACAAAACCCGCTGCTGCCGGTGTCGGAGTGGGGCTGGACAATTGACCCGACGGGAATGCGCATTCTGTTAAACATGCTGTGGGATCGTTATCAGAAGCCGCTGTTCATTGCCGGAAACGGACTGGGTGCCAGAGACAAGCTTAACGAGGATATGACCGTCAATGATGATTACCGTATTAATTACATCAATAATCACCTGTATCAGGTTTATGAAGCAATCGAGGATGGCGTCGAAGTTATGGGCTATACAGCATGGGCCCCCATCGATCTGGTCAGTAACGCCACCGCAGAGTTAGATAAGCGTTACGGCTTTATCTACGTTGACCATGATGACAGCGGTGATGGCGATTATGCAAGATATCCAAAGGATAGTTTTTACTGGTTTCGGGATGTCATTACTACGAACGGGGAAACCCTGATCCCTTTCCGGTGTCGTTGATTACAGTCCAACATTTACCGGTAACACTTTCTTTTATTTATAATGATATGGGATAATTTTTTATTCCGAGGGCAACACTAAACTTTCCGCGAGGAACTCTACAAATGATGAGGTTCTTGATGGAAGAACAATGTTTTTATAATAAACCGCATTGAGTGGTTCGCGGACACGCAGTTTCTCTTTTATATCAAGATTGACAAGATCACCCTTTGTAATATCATTTTTTACATACGGTTCTGGCAGGCAAGCAATACCCGACGAGTGAATGGCCAGCTGTCTTATAATCTCACTGTTTGAAGCGACAATGGATGGCTGAATTTTATAATAGTGTTCTTCGCCCGTATCCAGAGGCCAGTCATTCATTAAGGAGTTTTGTTTGTAACCTATCAGCCTGTGGCTTTTTAATGCATCAACTCGATGAGGCATACCATGCTCTGCAATGTATCGCGGAGAGGCAACAAACATCATCTGGCACAGCCCAAGTATCTTCGCATGTAAGCCGGAATCTTTGAGTTTTCCGATGCAAACAGCAACATCACTTCTGTGTTCAAGCAAATCATAAACATTGTCATTTGAAATTATTTCAATTTCTATCTCAGGATAGCATTTCTGATATCGATGCAGAACCGGTGTAATGACGTGCAGTACAAGAGACGTGGACGCAATGATCCGAATCTTCCCGGATGGATGACGACGTTTCATGGTGACATGTTCTTCTGCATCCTCTACTGAAGCAATGATTTGTTTGGCATATTCCAGGAATGTCCTTCCTTCTTCAGTGGATTCCAGTCTCCGCGTTGAGCGTCTGACCAGTACGGTATCTAATTTCTCCTCCAGTCGTCGAAGCGCTCTGCTAACAGCTGATACGGTAAGATCCAGCTCATACGCAGCTCGTGATAATGTCCCTGTTTCTATAACAGCAATAAATATCTGCATTTCTGCTAAAGTTGTTTTCATCTTTGCCTTGAAGTCAAAAGTGTTTTAACGGCATAAATCTGTTCTTATTCACAGAGATATTTCAGTATTAATCCTTACATTTATCGATTAAGGATTTTTATGCCAATAGCACTCTTCGCTTTGACAATCAGCGCTTATGCTATCGGGACAGCTGAATTTGTCCTTGTTGGAATCATTCCCATCATTTCAGCTGATTTATCAGTTTCAGTACCGTCAGCGGGTCTGCTTGTCAGTCTCTATGCGCTGGGCGTGGCAGTGGGGGCACCTCTTTTAACAGCAGCAACAGGAAAGATGCCCCGCAAAACGCTTCTTCTGTGCCTGATGGCCGTTTTTACTCTAAGCAATCTGTATGCCTGGCAGGCACCCGGGTTCGTCTCGTTGATTGTGGCGAGGATCATTACCGGCATGGCACACGGCGTGTTCTATTCCATTGGTTCAACAATCGCTGCCAGCCTTGTTCCAAGAGAGAAAGCCACGAGTGCAATAGCTATCATGTTCACCGGGCTGACCGTCGCTCTGGTCACCGGTGTTCCCCTGGGGACTTTCATCGCTCAGCACCTTGGCTGGAGAGCCACATTTTTTTCAGTGTCTGTCCTCGGAATGATCGCCTTTGCAGGCAGCTTTTTACTGATACCCCGCGGCATAAAAAAATCTGAACCCGCGCCCGTGAGATTTCTGATTAAGGTCCTGACAACCCCTCAGCTGATACTGGCATATTCCCTGACCGCGATAGGGTACGGGGGATCGTTTATAACGTTTACCTACCTTGCCTCTACTCTTGAGGAAATATCCGGATTTTCACCCGCTGCGGTAAGCGGTGTCATGCTGGTATACGGTTTTGCAGCTGCACTGGGCAATCTGTATGGCGGACGGATCTCTGACAAACATGGCCCTATTAATGCTCTTAAAATTATATTTTTATTACTGTCCCTGGTGTTGTTCGCTTTATATCTGACAGCATCTAATTCATGGCTGATGCTGGTCACTACATTTGTCTGGGGTGCTGCCGCATTTGCAAACGTCCCTGTACTGCAATATCTGGCTGTCAGGCAGGCTGAAAAATTCGTTCCTGAAGCTGTGGATGTGGCATCAGGGCTGAATATATCGGCCTTCAATATCGGTATCGCTGGCGGAACCTGGATAGGTGGCCTGGTCGTAATCCATTTCGGTCTCCTGCATACCACATGGCTTGCCGGTGTGGTCGTTTTCTTCGCTTTCCTGCTCAGTATTTTCGCGGGAGCACTAGAAAAAAGGGAAATAAGCACTGAAGCTGCGTACTGAAAACCGTCGTGAGCATTACCCACAAATTCATTTAGTTCCCAACGCATATAGCCTGAGTCCGGAGTTATGCTCCTCCTCAGGCTATAACAGTTACGCTGAATAACAGACTGACTGGCAGTTAGGCATCGACAAAGAGAACTTTACCGTTGATAAATCCGTCAACAGAACGCTGGAACGCTTTTCCGACCAGTTTGCCCGGAACTGGCTGGAACCCTGGCAGCATAGGGCCGTAAACATCCCAGGCTTCTTCCAGTACGGTTGGGTTCACTACATTGATACGGATCCCGCGGGGCAGTTCGTTAGCCACACACTGTACAAATGTGTCGATAGCACCGCTGGTTGTCGCGTCAGCTATAGAGCCGGGGATAGGTTTCACATTATGAATGCCGGAAATTAAAGTGAATGAGCCGCGGTCGTTGATGTACTCAAGGCCTATTTTAACGACATTGATCTGACCCAGCATTTTGCTCTGGACAGTGAGCTCCCACTGCTCAGCTGTCATATCGACAAAATTAGCATACTCGCAGTGGCCAACGGCGTTAACAACAGCGTCAAAGGCGCCGACGTTTTTGAAAAGTGCTCTCAGGGATTCATGACTTGTAATATCTACCTGATAGTCCGTACCTTTTCCTGAGCGACTGGCGGTAATCACTTTGTGATCGCCCAAACCGGTCAGCGCCGCTTTGCCCATTTTCCCCTGAGCACCAATCAGAATTACAGTTTTCATTATTTACCTCGGATATGTTTATGAAAGACAGGAGAAATCATATATGGGTTATGATACAATTTAAATAAAGCAAACATTGTATGAGGTACAACTAAACGTGGATTACATTGATATCAAACACATGCGTGTATTGTTACTGCTGGTTAAAGAACTTAATGTCTCAAGGGTAGCTTCAAAGCTGGATATCTCTCAGCAGGCGGTCAGTGCATATCTTAAAAGACTGAGAACTTATTTCGGAACCGAGCTGTTTGTACGCAGGAGTGCAGGACTTGAGCCGACCGACTATGCCCTTTCTCTTGTGCCTAAAATAGAAAAAATTCTGGATGAGGTTAGCCAGCTTCGTTCACCCCAGGTATTTAATCCGAACATTCAGGACTTCAGCATATGCATAATGGCAAACGAATATGCTCAACTTACTATCATCCCATCCTTACTGAAGACACTACATATGCAGGCACCGCGGGCCAGCGTTGAAATCAAAGACTTCAATTCCAGGCACCACGTTGAAAGTCTTAATTCCGGCGATGTCGATCTGGTACTGGGTTTTTCGAATCATATTGATCCCGGACTGATACGCAAAAACATCCGGCGTGAAGAGTACTGCTGTGTGGTCAGACACGGCTCAGCTATTCCGGGAAAACTTGAAATGAAAATGTCCTTTTCAGACATTCCTGCCGTTAAATTTGCTCCGAGTGCCGGTAATATTGAAAATCTGGTTGATGATTTTTTTAACAAAGCCGGAATGAAAAATAATGTCATCGCTACGTTACCGTGTTATACGACGCTCGGCGCTTTTTTCACTGCGAATGACGCCATTGCTTTCATTCCATCAGCGATAGGAGCGCAGGGAAATTACTGTAAACTGGAGATGCCAGAAAAAATGGTCCCGTTTGATGTCACTGTCGCCTGGCATCGGAAAAGTAATGATAATCCGCTCCGAGTATGGTTGACCAAAATACTGGAAATGACGACTATTTCCGGGGACACGAATTGTGTTTAACATTTGCGATCAGTCAGAAAAAATGATCGGCCTATACAACATCAAATGGCATATAGCTATAGTTCCAGATTCCCTCTGAATTTTCTCCTGCTTTTGCATCAGCTCAAACTTATTCATTTGTAATCCTGGCTTTGATATTCAGAAGGAGGATTCTCATCGCCAGTTCTGATCCACTTAGTCAACAGATCATGCAACGTCTGTAGGTGGGATTCGACCTTCTTCCATTCGCTGTTCTGACATAAGCCAGCAAGGATTAGCGCAGGTTCCGATTTCACCAGAAATCGGATCAGAAGAAAGGTAATGGTCCCAACTTATTGATAGTGTTTTATGTTCAGATAATGCCCGATGACTTTATCATGCAGCTCCACCGATTTTGAGAACGACAGCGACTTCCGTCCCAGCCTTGCCAGATGCTGCCTCAGATTCAGGTTATGCCGCTCAATTCGCTGTGTATATCGCTTGCTGATTACGTGCAGCTTTCCCTTCAGGCGGGATTCATACAGCGGCCAGCCATCCGTCATCCATATCACCACGTCAAAGGGTGACAGCAGGCTCATAAGACGCCCCAGCGTCGCCATAGTGCGTTCACCGAATACGTGCGCAACAACCGTCTTCCGGAGCCTGTCATACGCGTAAAACAGCCAGCGCTGGCGCGATTTAGCCCAGACGTAGCCCCACTGTTCGTCCATTTCCGCGCAGACGATGACGTCACTGTCCGGCTGTATGCGCGAGGTTACCGACTGCGGCCTGAGTTTTTTAAGTGACGTAAAATCGTGTTGAGGCCACCGCCCATAATGCGGGCGGTTGCCCGGCATCCAACGCCATTCATGGTCATATCAATGATTTTCTGGTGCGTACCGGGTTGAGAGGCGGTGTATGTGAACTGTAACTGCCATGTTTTACGGCAGTGAGAGCAGAGATAGCGCTGATGTCCGGCAGTACTTTTACCGTTACGCACCACCCCGTCAGTAGCTGAACAGGAGGGACAGCTGATAGAAACAGAAGCCACTGGAGCACCAAAAAAACACCATCATACACTAAATCAGTAAGTTGGCAGCATCACCCGCCGCGCAAATACTTATTAGGGTTTCTTTGAGCGTAAGCAATAATCATATTAATAATGGGCAGCAATAAACAAATGGAAACAGATACAATAAAGGGGAGAGTCAGACACTTGTCAGTGGTTAGATAAAAACCTGCTTTATCTATTCTCTCTTCAATCTTACTTTCACTAAAAAGTATCGTTAAACCAAATTTCCAGTTAATAGTGAGCCACGAGAATATAAATGCTCCAATATAGTAATTTTTAACTATTTCACTAGAGTTGGATTTTACTGAAGCATAAATTTCTTTAAAAAACTCTAACATTTCAGCCACCTTAATCTTAGCTGTTGTTATTTTATTGTTGTTGCATATAAAACTGCCTCAGAAGATTCAGAGGCTTTCTCTAGTTACTCTTCGGTAAAGATTTTTTCAATAGATTTTGTCGGGTAAAATAGCAGATTACTATTCTCACCAACGAGCTGTATGAAATCTAATCTGGTATAGAAGCGCTTAGCTTTATCGTTCAGAGCTTCCACGAAGAGACCATATATTCCTACGGCCTTAGATGCATCCCAGACGACATTCATTGCGTGAGTTACTAGCAATTCACCCCATCCCTGACCTTGAATTGATTTGTCAATAGCCAAGCGTCCCAAAGTAATGCTTGGCGCATTCTGATAAGGGATTTTTCTTTGCTGTGTTTTTGACGGGAGCATTTTTCTCTCGAAACAGCTCCCGGATAATGTGTAATAGCCTAACAGCTTAGGCTTCTGTTCTTTGGTTACTAATACATAACCTTTTAAAATTTGCCCATCATGCTGCCGCTTGAGATGGTCTTTCAAAAATGTATTTAAGGTTTCTTCTCCACAATCGAATTCGCCTATGTCATAGTCAAATTCGTCGTTGATCATCTCTATCGCCAGCTCTTGCATCACGTTTAAGCTACCTCATTTTTTGTAGACGCTTCGCTGCTCGCTTCAGCCGCTCATTCGGCGCAGCAGGGTTTGCGATCGCATCCATGACAAGGTTCCAAGACTCCTCGTTTAGAACCATTCTGCGATGTTGTTCAATCACTTCCGCTGCACGTTCTGAGGCACTGGCAACTACAAACTGTGTAATAGTCTGGTTTGACATTGCCGCGGCTTCTTCGATTAAGCTTTTGTCGTCATCAGTTAATCTTAGATCTATGCGCTGCTTTCTCAGTGCGGACATACATTTGTTCTCCAAGCTGTTCTCACAGGCTTCTGTAAAAACAGTTAATTACTACATTATGTTGGTCACTCGACCGGTATATACTTAGGTTAATCACCTATTCAAAACGTTCTAGATTGTGTACGGAATCTTTCCGTACACACAATATAGCGGTTGTAAGTTGCATACTCAACATGTGCAACCAACTTTTTTCACTGTTTTTCGAGAGAGAAGTTGCTTACAGCATAAGCACTAACTAGCAGCATGCAGGCCGGACCACGATCCTCACAGCCATCAATCTAGAAACCTGATGTGCTGGCGGAGGGCCATATGCTGCAAATCAAGGTTCAGCGGTGCTTGCTTTTCTGACCTTAAGTGAAGGGGCGGCTCACTCTGCTTCAGTGGTGGTAGCTAATCACCACAAACTGTCAGATACAAGCTACCGTGTTAAGTTCCCTGGTGTCGCTGAAATAACAGAAGAACATCCCCCTAAGCGTCAGCAGCAAGCTGCCGCCGCCAAGGCCCCGGAAATCACGCCCTTTACGTCGTAAACGCCGTAAAGCCCGCTCACCGGGGTTAAAAGGGATTACTTTTACTTCTTCATTGCTGTTCGCAAGTTAAGGCTAATCAGGGCCGGGGGTAGGGTGGCAGAATTTATAGCCCGGCAACCGGCTACGCCGGGCTTTCGGCGCCATTTGACTCCACAGACACATGTAACCTCATCTGGCGCCTCCATGCCGCTGACGCGGCATCCGAAAGCATCCCGATGCTGTAGGCTTTAACGTCTGCTTTGTACCAAATGCAGACCTGGCAGCGCTATAGGCAGTCCGCTCCGTATTTTGTTTCACGAGTTATATTTTTCGCGGTTGCGTATTGAAAAAAATATGAACAGTACCTATTTCATTATTTCCCGTGCTAATGGTTTTTCCTTTTCAGGAGTGCCCTTACGTGAATGCGAAAAAAAAGGCGGATGATTCGAGTGGGCGTTTTAACACTAGCCCTGAAGTGAAAACTCTGGTCTGGATCCGTGCTGCGGGTCATTGTGAGCTCTGCGGAACCGATCTGACACATGATTTTCGTATTGGTACGCCGATGAAATGGGGAGAAGTAGCCCATATTCTTCCTGCCAGCCCGAAAGGCCCCAGGGGAAACGCCACACACAGCGAAGAAGAGGCCCTGGCACTGACGAATGACAGCGAGAATCTTATGCTACTGTGTCCGGGATGCCATGATCGGGTTGATCGTGACGGCGATAATTATCCCGAAGACGATCTTAGCGGACTTCACTCTGCCTGCCTGACCAGAATTCGCCTAGCGGCTTCCACGCCCGGGGAGGAACGCGCCATACCGGTTATCGTTCAAAGCCAGCATCATCAGACTCTGGTTGCAATTCCGGCGCAGGCCCTTCTTACCGCCATGTCTGCAGAAGGGCTGACGGCACAGTGCCATCCGGTTACGGTTGTGTTCCCTGAGCCCAGTTCACGGGGAAGGGATGCGAGTTACTGGCAGGCGATTAAGGATTTAATCACTGAAAAACTCGAGGCCGGGCTTGCCCGCCGCGGGGGGCAATTTGGCGATAAGCCGGCTCTGGCCATAGTTGGGCTTGCGGATATTCCGGCGTTGTTTTTCCTCGGCCAGACCATTGGCGACCGCTATAAACGCTTTCAGTATTCATTTAACAGGGAACATATATTGCGCTGGCCGGATACAGATGCCCTGCCGCCGGCGTTTACCTCTTCTGAACTTCCGCAAGGTGAGGGGCCAGTTGCTCTGGTGCTGTCTCTTTCCGCAGCGGTACCAGGAGGCGATGTTACCGCCGCACTGCCGGGTGCCCGGATTGTAGAATTCACTGTCCCTGAACCCAGCTATGCCATGGTGACAAACCGCAGGGTCATCCATGCGTTCAGAGATGAGCTGCAGAAGCTGCTCAGTCAGTTAGAAGCCACCACGACCCAGGCCATTCATGTTTTTGCCGCGTTACCTGCTGCGCTGGCCATTGAATTTGGGGCTTTGCTGACGACCCAGCATCAGCATCCCTACATCATCTTTGACCGTGACAAAAATAACGCAAACCAGTTTCGCCCCATGCTTAGCATCGGATGTACAGAGGAGCAACGTCCATGAGTAACGAACAGACTAAACACCGCAGCTGGGAGTATTTTCTTCTCCGTGCAGCCCGAAAAATTTCGTTATCAGCAGCTCAGTACAGCGTTATTGATGCTCGCTACTCTCAGCTGGAAAAAATTCTTTCTGCTGCCGATGATCCCCTGCTTGCGGATGCCCATATTTTTCCCCAGGGTTCTATGCGTCTTCAGACAACGATTAACCCGGTGCCTGGTGCGCCAGCAGATCTCGGGACAATTGATGCAGATGCGATTGTCTGGTTACCCCATGCCAGAGGGATCGATGCCCGGACTGTATTAGAGGTCATTGAACGTCGTTTCCAGGAGGGCAGTAGGGTTCAGGAGGATATTCAACAACTTCGTCGCGGTGTCAGGATTGTTTACGCCGATGAAAATCCGGGTTTCCACATTGATGTCACACCTGCACGTCCCTGCCATCATAATGAGCAAAGCGACGGACTGGGCATGCTCGAAGTACCCGACAGGGAGCACGGCTGGAAGGCAAGCAGTCCCATTCCTTATGCAGACTGGCTGCATGATGCGTCAAAGCATGACATCATGCTTGAACATGTTGTTGAGTTTAATAAAAGTCGTGCAGCAATGGACTCTGCGACCCAGGCCCCGCTGCCTGAATATAAAGAATATCAAAAAGATGATCCGTTACGTGCGAGCATTAAACTGATGAAAAGGCACAGGGATGAATGGGCGATCAGGACGAAAAATGAAGAATACCGGCCTATTTCGGCAGTTATCACCACGCTTGCGACTCACGCTTATCTGGATGTTGTCGCGCAGTCAGAATATACCGCCTTCACCCCGCTTCAGGCTATCCTGGCAATCGTGAACAGGATGCCTGACCATATTCACCGTTACAGTAATGAGTATTACGTCTGCAATCCTGAAGATAACGGCGAGAATTTTGCGGAAAAATGGAATCGCCCAGATGAAGGTTATAAATACGTTGATGCCTTTAATAAATGGCATGTGAGTGCCCGTTCGGCGCTGACGCTGGGGCTCGACAGCCACGCGTCGACAGAAACCTTTGCGAAGGCGGTCCAGGAGCAGTTCGGTATTGGTCCGACATTCGTTCGCGAAGTTAACGAGAGCATTCCGGCAAACTGGACGATGCCCGGGCGGCAAGACGGTGTGACACGAAACTCTGTCGCAATGGGGTCTCTGTTCGGGAGTTCAGTCAGCAGTAACCAGTCTCAGGCAAATGTGGCACCTGTCGGGCGACTCGGCTGATATGAAGGATGAGATGATACAACGCGGCATTTCCGCCCTTAAAGACTGTCTGGGCGCGGATAATGCTTCGGCTCTTCTCAGGCCCGCAGAATTGCGGGTCGGTGAGGCGGCCGCCTTTTATTTTCCTTTACCCGCTGATTACACCGGCCTTGAGCGAAGACTACGGATTGGTTTTCCCAACGGTTTCCCGTCTGAATCCCCTAGCCTTCAGGTTGAACCTTCACCGTGGTTAGTCTGGCCCCATGCCATGGCGTCCGGGTTGTGTCTCCATGGATTCAGGGAAAAGCCCGTTACGGGCTCGCCTGAGAAAATTGTTCAGGACAGCTTGTCCCGTTTTGCGAGCATTGTGTCTTTTTCTCTGGAAAACGCAGATCCTGCACGGCGTGAGATGGAGTTTCAGAATGAAATTTCCACTTACTGGCTCTGGCAGCTTAAACGATCGGCACGTAGCCTGATTCTTCTGGGGGAACCTGAATCGGGTTCAGTTTTGTATGTTGTAAGCGATCCGAGGTATACCGGACATACTGGTCTCAACCCGGTATGGGTTTCGTCTGACAAGAACGCTATCCGCCGGCATTTCAGACATGCCACTGGCCGTTCGGTTGTGATAAGAAGCCCCCATGAAGCAGGTTTCTTTGTCAAACTGACGTCTTTGCCTGGCATTAAGGTGCCTGAACCTCACGCGTTTCTCGAATGGCTTGCTCCCCATATTTCTGAAGAATCCCTGGCCGCGATGTCTGAATGGTCAGAAAAAAGTAGTGCTTTGCTTTCTCGATGGGTTGTCATGGCATTACCGGGTGGGGACGGGGCGGCAAGATTTACTGTTAACCTGTGCACCAGAAAGAAGGAAACAGACCGTACAAATTTTTACGGCCTGAGATCCTCACGCCGTCAGTCCGGGTTAAAGAAAGAAGGACCTCCGGCCAGTATTCTGTCATCGCGTGTGAACGTTATTGATCGTGGGGCATTTTTTTCACGGGATCGAAGTAACACAGCAAAAACACTTGAGAACTCGCATGTTGTCTTTGTCGGTGTAGGGTCGCTGGGATCTGCTGTGAGTATTCAACTCGCCAGGGCCGGTCTGGGCAGGCTGACCCTTATCGATCCTGACAGACTGGAGTCACCCAATCTGGGGCGGCATATGCTGGGTGCTGAGGATTTAGGCAAATTTAAGTCTCAGGCCATGCGCCATCGTCTGCTTCAGGATCTGCCTGTGCTTGATGTCACCGCGCTGGATACATACATCGAATGGGTTATGGGTCAAAAACCCGATATTTTCGAGGATGTTGATCTGGTTATTATCACGACAGCTGACTGGGAATCAGAGTCTGCCCTCTGGGAAAAGAAAGCCTCCGGAGCGAAATGGGGGCTGATACAGGCCTGGAGTGAGCCGCATACACTTGTCGGGCATGCACTGATCGCACCTGAAGGCCGCTTTGATGCAAGATATCTTTTTAGCGATAGAGGTGACTTCAAGCACCGGTTTACCGACTGGCCGGATGGGGGCGTTGTGCCTCTTCCTGCCTGTGGTGAAAGTTTTATACCGGGAGGCTCGGCGGGAATGAATGGTGTTGCAACAATGGTCACTCAGGCCGCAATACGTTACCTGACGACTGTAGGGGATGTCACTCAATGGCATTCCAGTGTGTATCGCCCTGATGAGGCCGGAGTGTTAGGAGGACGCTATACGGGACCTGTACTTCCTGAAGGAGTTGTCCAGAGTATTTTTGAACGTAACTGGCCGAAACCCGGGCAAAACGCATGAATGAAATAGCATGGCGCTGGGCCTGGCCGGATATGAATGCGGAGCTGCAGGTTGGGCGGCAGGTCTCCGAGATGTTCGGTCACTACCGGCAGTCACAGGGAGAAAATGAGCGAGGCGGGCAGCTGTTTGTCGATCCCGCCCATCCCGGCGGCATTGTACTGTGTCATGCTTCAGCGCCACATCCTGCGGACCGCGCTGGCAGAACGTGGCTCGAACTGAGCAGCGATCGCTGCCGCATTGAAATCGAGAACGCAAACAGGAAGGGATTGCGCTTGGTTGGATACTGGCATACGCATCCGCAGGCAGTTCCTCACATCTCAGGGACTGACATTGCCAGTTTTGCGAGATTCGCGAGGCAAAATGCACATGATCTTCCCCATCCCGTGGCGGTGATTGTCGGCACGTCACCATCGACCGCAGGCATTAAAGCCTGGATATTTCGGGAGGGCAGGTATCAAGAGGCAGTGTATGCAGCATCCTTGTCGCGGCCTTAACGGACCCAATTCATCAAGACCCTTTATTTTGCATCAACGCAAAAAGCTCTGCCTGAAATAATGCATCATCCAGAGCATTATGGCTGGGTCTTCCTTTGGCAGATAAACGCTGTGTCATCATTGATGATTTGGTCTCAGACCACGTACAGCCTGTTGCCCCCATAAAGTAAGCTTTAATATCTAATGCACTGAAGCCAAATGGGTTGTTCCCCGTATATTTATGGAAGTAGTAATTGATGAATGACCAGTCAAAGGGGGCATTCAGTCCCGTAAAGACCGGCTTCTGGCTCGGTTGAAGGTGGGATGTGAGCCAGGTGGATAACTGAAGCATGGCGTCCGCGGGGGCTATGCCGGTGGTAGCCAGTGCCTGAAGGTTAAATCCCGTCACTGCCAGCGCCTCAGGATCAAAGCCAGTACAGTCAGGCTTCAACTCGGCATAAAAACGCACGTCGGGCGCATGCACCAGACAGGCCCCAATGGAAAGCAGACTAAATAATCCCGGGACCGGGCCGGATGTTTCAATATCGACTGAAACGAAAATCTCGCTAGCATTCATAATCACTCCTGCGATTGAGGGCACTGCTATCCGGTTTGTAAAAGAAAACGATACGCTATTACGGGTGGTATGTATCTACCACACCACCCTTTAAGTAATGCCTTCATCAGACTAAAACCATATGCGAACTTCCGCTGTTCGCTCATAGCGGACTGCGCTCACTTATTGCAGTGAGCGTTACCTTGAGTTTAATGCCAGCCTGGTATCGTCAGGATGACAGTACCGGTTTCAGGCCTTCGTCATTAAAAACGGTTCCGGTCTTCAGGACGCCATAACACCAGTGCACCAGTTTCCGCATCAGCGCGCCAATGGCCACCATTTCAGGTTTACCCCGCAGGCACATCTCATCGTAAATATTACGCATTCGCTTATTGTAGATTTTTCCGCACAGGGCGGACATGTAAAGCTTCGCTCTCAACTGAGGGGGCCGATTTTCGACATCCGCGGCCGGCTCCGGACCGATGTGCCTGAGCGTTTCTCGATCGGTACCACGCCCAGAAAGGCGGCAGCCTGCTCAGCCGATACAAAGTTATGGCTGCGAAGCACGACCAGCATATGCATCCCCAGCTGGGGACCAACCGATTTAATTGAGGTCAGCAGTGTATAATCACGCCTCAGTGCAGGGCTGGCTTTGATATGTGCTTTTATCTGCCGCTCGATATTACCTACCTCCTCGCGCAGAAGCTGCGCCATACGCCTGCAGGAACTGATAATATCTGCAGGTGTGTCTGTCGACAGGTATTTTTCCAGCCTGTTCTCCTCACGCAGGGCATCACCCAGCAGAACATCCCGCCGTCGCAGGAGTGCACCGAGATATCTGATTTCGGGTGCCGGCGGCTCCCAGCGGTGTGGCTTCTTAAGGAATGCGTAACAGGCCAGCATATATGCATCCACCTTATCCGTTTTTGTCATGATTCCCATGCCACGTGCAAACTCCCGACTACGGTGAGGGTTGGCCAGTGAAACCTGGAAACCGGCATCATGTAATTCAGTGGCCAGCCGTTCGTGATAAACACCGGTAGCTTCCATTACCACATGAACATCTTCCGGACTGCAATGTTGAAGCCTGAGCCAGCGAAGAATATTTTCAACTGAATGCCTGTTATTCTGGATGTTACGGGTTTTTATGCGTCCTTTGATACCGTCATAAAGCATGCAAAGATCCAGGGTGTTTTTACTTACGTCAATGCCGACTGGAAACATGGTCAAACTCCTCTCACATAAACCGTCACGCCTGTTCGCCTTGTACATACGGAGTCGAGCTCCCGGTAACCGTTCAACCTGATGTGCTGGCGTGAAAGGTGAAGCGAAGGGCCATGTGCTGCAAATCAAGGTTCAGCGGTGCCGACTTTTCTGACCTTAAGTGAAGGGGGCGGCTCACTCTGCTTCAGTGGTGGTAGCTAATCACCACAAACTGTTAGAAACAAGGGAAGGGGTGGGTGAGGCAGAACCTGTCAAAACAGCAGCCGGCTGCGCCGGGCCACGGCGCCATTTGCCTGCAGTGCTTCATTCAACAGCTGTTGGCGCCTCCATGCCGCTGAAGCGGTATCCCGAAACTTCTCGCCAGTCTATTTCAGCTGATCAATATTGGTGATTAGCACAATCAGGTGAGTGATTTTGTTGATTCCGGTCATAGAAAGTAAGCCATTTTGGCTAATAAATCCGTTGCGGGTCTATAACGGACAAAGCATAATTTGCCGTGAGCGAAGTCTTGCCAGTTCTCTCCTGTGAAAGGGGAAACGCAAAAAAACCACCCTGGCAGGTGGTTTTTTTGTTTGTTACCGTTTGATTTATAGAGAAATATTCACATTGATATGGCTGACATTCACTGACCAACCACTTTGACTACCAACAGGGTAACCAAAGAGAGTTAGAACAAGAATGCATAAACACAATCTGTTCATATCGCCTCCAGGAATCAGGGCGGCCTCCGACACTATTTACGCTTCTGTGACGGAACGACTAGTTGAGCGAAGTCTTGCCACCAAAAAAATGACTCTGTTTTAACGCAAAGTGATCTGGCAGTATCACCGAACAGAGGCTGAATGAAACATAATACAGTTATGTATGTCTTTGTTTCCAGGAAGCATTCTAATTTGTATATGTAGTGATTTGCATCAAAGATGTTTTCTTTTTTATTGACCCAGAACAAGGTAAAAAGGTGGGAGTACAGACGGCAGGCCATGGAAAGAAATGTAAATTTATCTGTCTGTTTTTTTTGTACTTATCCAACCGGATATGTAATGAACGTTCACCAGTAGCCTGCAGCCAATTTTTGTATAGACGGCAGGTCTTATACCGCTGAAAAACTCGAAAGGGATTACCTGGCCGAGCAGGCCTGTTACAGCAATGAACACTGGGAAGCCCCGCTGCGGGCTGCTCGTCTCCCCGCGGCAGTAAACGGTATACAACGCCTAAAATACTGAGCTGTATTTTTCCCACCGCAGACTTAGATCCTGACCCTTGTTTGACGCCACTAACCGTTAAGCTGCTGTGCAATGCGCTGTTCGGCAGAACTGGCAGCCAATGGCTGTAGTGGAAATTTTTGGAGAGAAAGGGCGACAACACCGAAGCAAAGACAGTAACCCGGAGGCCATCGAAAAGATGGCCGGGAAGGGGCTGTGATTCAGCTATGACGAACAGACCGTCAGGCAATAGCTGTAAGGATGACACATCCTTAATCGTTAAGTTTGCCGCCGAAAGGAATCTACATATAGAATGGGTTTTAACGAAATGGGATAAGCAGACGTAAAAAAACCGACTGGTGAGGCCGGCTTTTTTACGGTTCCGGTGCGAGCTGGTAACTCTGGCCGGAAAGGAAACTCTCTACAACTGACATTAGCATGATAATCCGTGAATTCTGATTATGCAACCTGACGTACAATGATAGAACCTTATCCGTTTGCCTGGGCGACAGATAGTCGTATAATCAGCTGGTTAGCTCTGTGGTTGAGTTTCTTCCTGCGTACCGCTCAAAGCGGCATGAACAGGTTCAAAGTCCTGGCAGGTAATCAGGTGGTGCTGATTACCTGTGCTCTGGCAGGAGTGAGACTCTCTACAACTGACAAGACGAAGAGAAGTCGTGGTGACAGGCAGTGTAAGAGCAAGCCACGGTGTCTTCACTCCATTTATGGAGAAACGGATGGGGGCTTTAATCGACAAAGCAATCATCGTTCTGAAAGCGTTAATCGTCTTTCTTGAACTGATCCGCATGTTCTTCTGAGCGTGACGGAAACGTAACTGAAGCCGGGGGGCAACCACTCCCCGGCTTTTAACATTTCAGCGGGTTTGTTTAGTCAGAGCCGGACATCTCGATTTAGCCACTACACTGCATGTCAAAGCTAAGTTCAGATGTCCGAGGCGGGGCTGCGGATGTTTTCCTGGACTGTTATGTTGTGATCCCAAGATGCTGCCGGTACTTCACAGGACTCATTGCACCTAATGATAGCTTGATACGTTTCTCGTTATACCAGCGTATGTACCAGTCCAGGAAGCAGATAAATTTTTCCAGCGTGATACCCGCCCAGTCTCTGCCATAGAACATTTCGTTTTTGATACGCCCGAAGAAGCCTTCACACGCAGCATTATCCGACGAGCATCCTTTGCGCGACATGGACCTTATAAGTCCGGAGGTGTTGATACGCTCGAGCCAGTCCGGCCACCGGTAATGGCCACCACGATCGCTGTGTATCACTGGTTTATCATGTTCGTTGAGCGTATCGAGTGCGTCATCGAGCATCGTATTCACCAGCGTCGCGTCCGGGCGTGTTCCTATCGACCAGCTTACAACCTGGCCATCAAAGCAGTCGATAACCGGCGACAGATAGACTTTTCCAGCCGGAAGCTGGAACTCCGTAATATCGGTCAGCCACTTCTCATTTGGCCTGCAGGAACTAAAATCCCGGGCGAGTGAATTTTCCGGTGCCGGACCGATTTCGCCACAGTAAGAGTTATATCGTCGTCGCCTGGTGCGCTTAACAACGAGCTGCTCTTCTGCCATCAGTCTGCGGACAACCTTTTCAGAAATAACCCTGTTGTTACTGCGAAGCATCGCGTGAAGGCGCCGGTAGCCGTAACAGCGGTAATTCTCCTCAAAGATATCGGCCATGATCACGCGTATTTCCGCATACTTATCGTACAGACGTTTGCTGGCTTTGTGGTAAAAATAACAGCTGCGGGCAAGTTGCAGAACGCTTAGCAACTCAGCAACGGGGTACTTTTTCTTAAGGGCATCAACTATCAGGGTTTTCTCCCTGTTTTTCAGTTTCAGAAAGCTGATGCCCAGATCTTTTTTTATCAGTTCATTCGCCTTTGTCAGTATGTCACGTTCGAGCTGCAGCTGATGAACCTGCTTCCTGAGACGCTGGATTTCACCGAGTAAAGTATCCTGATTTTTATCCTGAGGGGCTGCCTTTCGTTTGCGCATGGATTGATAAGCCTCGTCACTGATAAGGTCTTTCTTCCATTTGTACAGGACCGGGACGCTGACGCCTATGCTTTGTGCAACTTTACGCGCGGTTCCACGTCGGTTACAGAGCCCCCGGACGGCCTGAGACCTCTCTTCCGGGCTGAAGCATTTGCTTGTGCCTGAGCGAATGACCAGGGGACGCGCATTTGGGTAAAACTCTTCAATCCAGCGCTTTAGAATTTCGTTACTGGGGTAGCCGATGGCTCGGCGAGTGTACGACAGGCAACCACCGTGAGTAAGATAATGCTCAACAGCAGCAATTTTCTGTGTACGTGAATAGCGTTTTCTTGGTTTTAATTCCCTGGGTAAATCGCCCTTCTCTTCATAAATCCGAACCCAACGGCCCAGCTGTTTTGTGGAAGGATACCCCAGCTCCATGACGACAACGGAGGCTTTCTTTCCGTACCGGTAATAGAGTTCGACGGCCCGAATCCGGTCCTCGTATGAATGCATAAATTAACTCCTGAAGGTCCAGGAATTTGTCCGCACTTCCCATCAACCATGAGCCTATTTTCCGGCATTACGCTGTGCCATCCCATGTCACCATCAGTCATCAACATATTCGAGTGCTGTGCGTTGTGTCAGGCGAGTAATCAACTCGCCAGCGCCGATACCGGTATGACGGGCGATGCGTTCCACCGGCAGTTCCTTGCCCCAAAAAATGACTTTATCTCCCACCTGATCCAGAGCCTTGGGACCGAGATCAACCGTGACCATGTCCATGGAAACCCGGCCAGCCAACGGTACTTCCCGGCCATTGACAAGCACAGGTGTGCCGTAAGGCGCGCTGCGGGGGTAGCCGTCGCCGTAGCCCATTGCTACCACACCGAGGCAGGTATCGCGCGTGCTGGTCCAGTCACCGCCATAGCCCACAGGTTCGCCTGCCTTATGCTCGCGTACTGCGATAAGGCAGGATGTCAGTGTCATGCAGGGTTCAAAGCCGAAGTCCGCAGCATCCTGAGTTACTATCGGTGACACGCCGTACAGGATGATACCGGGACGAACCTGGCCGCGATGGGCCTGTGGCCACAGAAGAATACCACTAGAGGCAGTGATGGATTGTACGCCGGGCTTACACTGGACGAATGCGTCGAAGCATTCCAGCTGACTGTGTGTGGTTTCTTCCTCAGGTTCGTCCGCACGGCAGAGGTGACTCATGATGTTGACTGGTTGCACTACGTTGCGGCAGTTGCACAGCCTCTGATAGAATTCCTCAGCCAGGTCTGGACGGATGCCCAATCGATGCATGCCGGTATCCAGTTTCATCCACACCGTAATGGGGTGGGGCAGAACGGTCTGTTCAAGTGCGAAAAGCTGTTCAATATTATGCACGACGGTTTCAAAGTGATTCTCGGCCAGCAAAGGAAGCTCGTCTTTGGATAAGAATCCTTCCAGCAGCAGAATGGGTTTGGTGATGCCTTCCTGGCGCAGCACAAGCGCTTCCGACAGGCGGGCGACACCGTAACCGTCAGCATCCTTCAGGGCGAGGGCGGTTGCCAGGGCACCGTGGCCGTATGCGTTAGCTTTTATTACGGCGATTAATCGACTGTGTGGCGCCAGACGTCGCACCTGCTGCAGGTTGTGGCGTAAGGCACAACGGCTTATGACTGCGGTTGCTGTTTTCATTTCAAATCCTTATTGCTGACTCAACGTTGTATTGTGGTCTCACGTTGTTGTCGAAACGCGGCCATGACTTTTCGTGATTAATTTGCAGGTTGTTCAGTCCTATATATTCATATACGGGACTGAACAGTTTATTCATGGTCTATTCAGCAATAATGTTTCTATTAAAATACTGAGTTGAAAGTTTCAGTAGAGTTCCATCTTTTTTCATTTCATTCAGAGCATTATTTACCTGCTGCTGCAACTCTGTATCTTTCTGACGTAACCCCATACCAGTACCTTGTCCCAATGTGACAGGGTCTTTCAGTGAATCGCCGGCAAAGCTGAATTCTTTACCTTCATCTTTACTTAGAAATGCCTGCTGTGCTGTCTGTGATTCCTGAACTGCGCCATCCAGACGACCAGCGGATAAGTCCATGAATACCTGGTCTTGGTCCTGATAGGTAACGACATTTACTCCAGCGTTGGCCCAGTGCGCTTTAGCATAATCTTCTTGTGTCGTGCCCTGTTGCACGCCTACACTTTTACCTTTGAGACTTTCCACTGTCGGTAGTAATCCGGAGTTTTTCCTGGCGACCAGTTGGATCGGCATAATATAAATGGGATTGGTAAAGGAGATACTTTTCTGTCGTTTTTCTGTGATGTTCATTGATGAGTTGATGATGTCAATTTTTTTACTTACTAACGCGGGAATAAGTCCGTCAAAAGACATCTCCACCCAAACGCAATTAGCCTGAATTCGCTTACAGACTTCGTTGCCGATATCAATATCGAATCCAACCAGCTTGCCGTCAGGGGTTTTGCTTTCAAATGGCGCATAGGCCGGACTCAGACCGAGTTTTACTGTTTTCTGTTCTGCAGCATGAGCTGTGTTCAACATCATCGTCAGGGCAATTGCACCTGCCACAACCGTCATTGTCATATTCATATCGCTACTCTCTCATTATTTAGAATAATACTTTCCCCGCTGAGAACTGCGTGCACAGCGGTAGCTGGCCTTAGCTGAATCAAAGGCGCATTGATGCCTGTCTGACCTGTTTTGATTTGAACCGGGTTAATTGATATCAGAACTTACTATTCCTCCTTTTTATAACTGAACATATACCTGTCATCCTTCCGGTTGCAGGGGGGTTGGCTGCAACCCGAAATCTATGGGGTCTGTTTATTTCATTATTTCAGCGCACCGGATAAAAACTGACGAAGGCGCGGGCTTTGCGGGTTGCCAAATACCCCGGACGGAGGCCCTTGTTCTTCGATTTTTCCCTGATGCAGGAAGATCACCTGACTGGATACGTGACGTGCAAACTCCATTTCGTGGGTGACAACCACCATGGTTTTTCCTTCTTCTGCCAGCTGCCTCATGATTTTCAGCACTTCCCCCACCAGTTCCGGGTCCAGTGCCGAAGTGGGTTCGTCGAACAACAACACTTCCGGCTCCATCGCCAGAGCCCGGGCAATGGACACTCGCTGCTGTTGTCCTCCGGAAAGATTGGCCGGATATTTACTTTGCGCCCGTTCGTCAATGCCCACCTTGGACAGATATTTCATCGCCCGTTCCCGTGCGGATTCCTTACTGAGCCCTAACACGCGAACAGGGGCTTCCATCACATTTTCCAGCACGGTCAGATGACTCCACAGGTTGAAGTGCTGAAATACCATGGTCAGGCTGGTTCTCAGACGGCGTAGCTGATTTTTATCTGCTACCTTAAGTTGCCCGTCTTTGTCCCGTACCAGGTGGATCATCTCGTTATTCACGCTGATGGAGCCTTCGCTGGGTTTTTCAAGAAAATTGATACAGCGCAGGAAGGTACTCTTACCGGAGCCGGAAGAGCCGATAATGCTGATCACATCACCAGCCCTGGCTTGCAGGGAGACGCCCTTCAGCACTTCGTGCTCTCCGTAGCTTTTGTGCAACTCGACGACGTTTAATTTAGTTTCTGACATATGGATTACTCACTTTGCAGGCGAATGGGTCAGGTGTGACAACCAGCGTTTTTCCGCTTTGCGGAACAGGCTTATCAGCACAAATGAAATCATCAGGTACAGTGCCGCAGCGATACCGAAGGCGGTAAACGGTTGATAGGTGGCGGCATTGATGTCACGGGCGATTTTCAGCAGGTCCGGCACGGTAGCGGTAAAAGCCAACGAGGTGGAGTGCAGCATCAGGATCACTTCGTTGCTGTACGCCGGCAGAGCGATACGCAACGCGGCGGGCAGGGTCAGGCAGCAGTACATTTTTGCTGGCGAGAAGCCATAGGCCCGCGCCGCCTCAATCTCGCCGTGATTCACTGCCCTGATGGCGCCCGCGAAAATTTCCGTGGTGTAGGCACAGGTGTTCAGCATGAGCGCCAGAAGGGTGCAATTGAGGCCGCTGCGGAAAAATGCATTCAGCAGTTCGCTGCCTTTCACCACTTCCAGGGTATACACGCCGGTGTAGAGCACCAGTAACTGAACATAGAGCGGCGTGCCGCGGAACACGTAAGTGAACAGCCAGATGGGCAGCGCGATAAATTTATTGCTGGATACCCGTCCAACAGCCAGGAGCAGCGCCAGTGCCCCGCCCAGAACTACCGAGATAACCAGCAGCCACAGGGTCATCGCCACGCCGGTAAAGCGATAGCCGTCAGTCCACAGCAGGGCGCGCCCGTATTCGTGGAGGATATCCATCATAATGCGGCCCTCTTCACGCCCACGGTGTAACGTCGTTCCAGCCACCACAACACGACATTGGATAATGTGGTGAAGAACAGGTATACCGCGGCGCAGACCAGTGCGAAGTAAAACGGCTGCCAGGTACTTTTCCCGGCCAGTTGAGTGGCTTTCACCAGGTCTTCCAGACCGAGCAGTGACACCAGGGCAGTGGCTTTGATCATGACCTGCCAGTTATTGCCGATGCCGGGCAGTGCGTAGCGCATCATCGCCGGAAACAGAATGTACTGAAAACGCTGCCTCCTGGCGAAGCCAAAGGCATCCGCTGCCTCAAGCTGCCCCCAGGGTACGGCCATAAAAGCGCCGCGGAAGGTTTCAATGAAGTAAGCCCCGTAGATAAAGGCCAGTGTCAAAATGCCGGCCACCATTGGATCGATGTCAATCTGGCTCAGCCCGAAGACCTCGGTGAATTTGTTAAAAGCAATCTGAAGTCCATAAAAGATCAGCAGCATAAGGACCAGATCCGGCACGCCCCTTATCAGGGTAGTGTAGGCCGACGTCAGTTTTACCACTGAAACGTTTTTCGACAGCTTTCCGGCAGCGCCCAGCATACCGATCGCCACCGCCAGTACAGCAGAACTCAGGGCGAGCTCCAGGCTGGTTAGCGCCCCCTGGAAAATTAGTACACCAAAACCATGCAGCATTGTCTTTGTCTCCGCGTAACGAAAATGTCATTGTTGTTTTTATCCGGCAACGGATCACCGGAGGCGTTTTATGTCCCGGTTTCCTCTGCCAGCAGTAAACCGGCGCGTAGTCCGACGGTGACGTTGGGATTGGGAAACAGTATCCATTCGGTGCCGTGTTCCACCCGCCAGCATTCTCCTGGCAGCTCGCCGATCAGGGTGCCGGCCGTGAGTGGGGTGAAGTTCGGAACGTCAGCGTCCAGATGAAAACACAAGAGCTCGCTGTGTTTAATCAGCGACCGGTTTACCCTGAAATAACGCATGGGGTTGCCAGCACGAACCGGCAACGGCGCGTCTCCGATCAGGGCGCGCAACATGCTATCCACCGCACCAAACGAGCTGAGATCGTTCTCGCCAAAGCGCCGGGCGCCCCCTAGCTCAAGCGTGCAACTGTCTGCCCGTAGCTGTTCACTGGTGAAATGGCTGAAGGTGGCACCCGGTTCGGTATGTTGGACCAGCGCATCCAAACCGGCAGCATCCAGTGCCCTAAGCAAGGCCGCGCTGCCGTGGCGGGTCTGAAAAGGCAGCAGGCCGAAGCGCGGCAGGTGTGAAGCATGTCGGGTGGTGTGAAGATCGAAGTGCCAGCGTTCGATGTTGTCGCTATCGCTGTCCCGGGTGAAGAAGTCGGTCACGGTCTGCTCCAGCTCCTGGGCGCGTGCCGACTCTTCCCCACCAGGATATTGATGATGACGGCTGGAGAACAGGCGGTTGAGATCGTGAGTCAGGTAGCGTTGTCCGGCGCGGATGGCCGGTGGATTGCCGTACAGTACCAGCAGACGAGCGGCAAGCGGTAATCTACCCGCCAGCAGGTCATCTACTATCGCTGCAAGCAGTTCTACCGGGGCGGTTTCATTGCCGTGGATACCTGCCGACAGCACGATAGCGCGCTGGTAACCGGTATGGGGAACCAGCTCCAGTATTCCTTCCCCCCGCCAGTGCCAGGATAAGTCTTTTCCACCCTCACTGCGAACGTCCGGTACCATGCCACGAAGCGTCAGATCTAAAAAATTATTCATCATGCTTCTCTGTTCCCGCTCTGCGCATCATTAAGGTTGAGCCCTGGCGGCAAGGTGGCGGGCAGCGTCAGCGCTGCGCTTTCCAGCGAGGCCATCGGCCAGGCGCAGTAGTCGGCGGCGTAGAAGGCGCTGGCGCGATGGTTGCCCGAGGCCCCCACTCCGCCGAACGGCGCGGCGCTCGATGCGCCGGTCAACGGCTTGTTCCAGTTGACGATTCCGGCGCGCGCTTCCATCAGCAGGCGGTCGAACAGCGCCCGGTCTGGCGACACCAGCCCTACAGCCAGCCCGAAGCGAGTGTGGTTGGCGAGACGCAGCGCATCATCGAACTCGTCATAGCGCGTCACGCAGGTCAGCGGACCGAAATACTCTTCGTCCGGCACGCCATCGACGCCGGTGATATCGAGGATGCCCGGCATCAGCAGCGCGTTGTTATCCTCCGGCCGGGTCATCGCCAGCAGCGGCGTCGCGCCCAGTTCCAGCAGTGCCTGCTGTACCGCCATCATGCGTTCCGCCGCTTGCGCGGAAATTACCCCGCCCATAAACGGCTGCGGCTCCGCGTCCCAGCGACCAGCGCGCAGGCGACCCGCCACGGTGACCAGCCGTTGCAGGAATGCGTCGCCCGCCGCGCCGTGCTTGACCAGCAGACGACGGGCACAGGTGCAACGCTGCCCGGCGGAGATAAAGGCGGACTGGATAGTCAGGTTGACCGCCGCGTTCACGTCGGTAACCTCATCGATAATCAGTGCGTTGTTGCCGCCCATCTCCAGCGCCAGAATTTTTTCCGGCTGACCGGCCAGTTGGCGGTGCAGCTGGTAGCCGGTACCGGCGCTGCCGGTGAACAACAGGCCGTCGATCGCCGGGCTGGCGGCCAGCGCCACGCCAGTGTCCCGTCCTCCCTGCACCAGATTCAGCACGCCCTTCGGCAGTCCGGCTTGTTGCCACAGCTTAACTGTCTCTTCAGCGGTGAACGGCGTCAGCTCGCTTGGTTTGAACACCACGCAGTTGCCCGCCAGTAGTGCGGGGACGATGTGGCCGTTAGGCAGGTGTCCGGGGAAATTGTAGGGGCCAAACACCGCCAGTACTCCGTGCGGACGATGCCGCAGCGTGGCCGCGCCGTCGGTCATCGGGGTATGGCTGTCGCCGGTGCGCTGCTCAAGGGCGCGTAGCGAGATGTCAACCTTGCCGATCATCGACTGCACTTCAGTCAGCGTTTCCCAGCGCGGTTTGCTGGTTTCGCGGCTGATGACTTCCGCCAGTTGCGCCTTGTGTTGTTCCAGCAACGTGGCGAAACGCTCAACCACAGCCGTGCGCTGCCCCAGCGTCAGCCGCGCCCACACGGGGAACGCCGTGCGCGCCGCATCACAGGCGTCGGCGATGTCTGCCGAATCCGCCGCCCGGCCCCGCCACAGCGGCTGGTTATCCAGCGGATCGGTCTTGATAAATTCAGCACTGCGGCCATGCCGCCACTGACCTGCGATATAGAGTGAAGGATGCAACATTTATAGGTTCTCCAGCGGATTGAGGGAAACCACCCGAACGCGATCGCCTGTCTTGATTTCCAGCGCATCCGCTGTGGACGGCGTCAGGTACAGAACGCCTTCGGGAGAAAAATGGCCGGGTGCTAACGTCGCGCGATAGTTGAGGTAGCGATCATTGGCGACCAGCAGCGTGGAGTCAGGTGTCGATACTGGCGCTTCGTTGGTCGACACCGTGACTTTGCGGCTTTCTTTTACTACCCGCAGTTCGTCCAGTTCCGCCTCAAGCGTGGCGCCGCCGTCAAAGATGTCCACGTAACCGCGGTGGCGCAGCCCTTCGGTCTCCAGCAGTCGGCGGGCCGGAACAGTATCCGGGTGAACCTCCCCAATCACGGCTCTGGCTTCTTCGGGGAGAAAATCGATATACAACGGATACCGGGGCATCAGCTCGGCGATAAATGCTTTCTGGCCGATACCGGTCAGGTAGTCGGCGTGGGCGAAGTCCATGGCAAAAAATCGGTTGCCGAGCCCCTCCCAGAACGGTGAGCGTCCGTTGCTGTCACTGTAGCCGCGCATTTCCGCCACTACGCGCTGGGCGAAGCAGTCGCGGAACGCGGCAAGAAACAGAAACCGTACTTTGGAGAGTAATTTGCCGTTATGGCTATGCCGCCACTCCGGGTCGAGATACAGCGTGCATAATTCTGTACAACCTGTATGGTCATTACTGAGAAATAATGTTTGATGCGAACTGTACACGTTCAGTGAGGTGCTGGCGTGCACAAGTGGCGCAACCCGGAAGTTGTACCAGGGTTCGTGTAACCCCACGGCAACTTCGAGGGCACTGATGCCCACGACACGGCCGCTATCTGTGTCTTCCAGCACAAACAGGTAACCCTGTTCACCACGGGGGCGCAGGCCCTGCCAGGTTTCCTGAGAACGAGTGATGCGCCCGGCCAGAATATCTTCATTTTGCGGCAGGGAAGTGAGTCCGACACCGGCTTTGCCGGCCAGTGCCATCAGGGCAGGCAGATCGCGGGACTCAACGGGACGAATAACCATCATCGTGCATCACTCCCGGTTGCGGCGGCGAGGCGTTCCGCGGCGTGGGCAAACCGGGCCAGCCCCTCACGCACATCGGCCTCGGGGATGATCAGCGAGGGGGCAAAACGCACCACTTCGGACCCGGCGATTAGCGCCATCAATCCCTCTTCTGCGGCATAGCTGGTGAGCCGTTTAGCCTGACCGGCGAAGGCCTGATCCATCACGCAGCCGATCAGTAATCCACGGCCGCGGATCTCGCTGAACAGCGGGAATCTGGCGTTAATCTCTTGTAATCCTTCGATAAACCAGTGGTGGCGTAGGGCCACGCCGTCCAGCACCTCAGGAGTATTAATCAACGCCAGTACCGTACCGGCAACGGCGCTGGCTAAGGGGTTACCACCCCAGGTAGTACCATGTGTGCCTGCGCTGAAAGCGGGGGCAAACCGATCGGTGGTGAGCATGGCACCGATCGGAAATCCGCCGCCCAGTGCTTTGGCGCTGGTCAAAATATCTGGTGTGACGCCGTATTCCATATAAGCGTACAGCGCGCCGGTGCGGCCGACGCCGGTCTGTACCTCATCAAAAATCAGCAGCGCACCGTGGCGGTCACACAACTTACGCAGCCCTTGCAGGAAAGCCGTGTCCGCAGGCAGCACGCCGCCTTCGCCCTGAATCGGCTCGACGATCACGGCACAGGTCTGGTCGTCGATCGCTGCTGCAGCTGCGGCAAGATCGTTGAACGGTACATGCTCGATGCCGCCCGGCAGCGGCGAGAAGTCTTTCGCGTATTTCGGCTGACCGCCCACGCTGACGGTAAACAGCGTACGGCCGTGGAAGGCGTTGCAGAACGCCAGAATGCGGGTTTTGTTCGGCACACCGCTATCGCAGGCCACTTTCCGCGCCAGTTTCAGCGCAGCTTCGTTGGCTTCCGCACCGGAGTTGCAGAAGAACGCCTTGTCGGCAAAGGTGGCGTCAATCAGCTGTTTCGCCAGCCGCAACACTGGCTCGTTGGTGTAGCCATTGCCCAGATGACAGACGCTGGCCGCCTGGGTTTGCAGAGTCGCCAGCAACTGAGGATGAGCATGCCCGAGTGCATTCACCGCGATACCGCCAGCGAAATCGATATACTCTTTTCCGTTCTGGTCCCATACACGGGAGCCTTGCCCGCGTACGGGAATGAACGGGGCAGGGGAATATACCGGAACCATATATCTGTCAAAATCTTCGCGGTGTACCGCATTCGCATGCTGGGACATAAAACCTCCTGGCGATTAAACGTGAAGTGATAAACGGCTAAGGTTTTCACTATTCATAATTAAGAGCATCGGAATTACGACAAAAATGCATATCAAAAAATAATGCATGCCGTGCTTGCAAATAAAAAACAATATGCACTACAATGGATCTCACTAGTGGTGCAATGCACCAAAATGAATCACCTAAGCAGAAATATAACAAACCACTAAAAGACTCTGTTTTTTGTCAGCATTGCACGAAAGACTTATTTGTAAAAAATAATGTATGACTGTTAACCCCTGGATTTAAATACAGGAGTCAACTCATGACATGCTTTGTTGCATGTGTACAAAATATGGCGATATTTCGCCATTTTTTAACACGAGTATTTTTTTCTAACGCCGTGGGCTGAATATTTCACCAACCATACATCTCGCCCCGCCACCGCCGAGTTGTTCAATAATATCCAGAGACGGAGCGACAATAGTAGCGTAATCTGAAAGAATATGCCGCTGAGAGTCAGTAAACGCCTGCCACGCTCTCTTTGACATCGCCAGAACGGGATGGCCATTATTTTCGGCATGCAATTCGATAATGTTTCCGCAGAAGTTTTCTGTCTGTGTCAGGGTAATATCGATAATTTCTTTACCTGCCTGACGTAGCCCTTTATAGAGTACGGCGGCTTCCTGACGGTTTCTGATCGCTTCAAAGCAAACCACCGCATATTTTTTGCCGATGCTCATCATTACATTGGTGTGATAAATCGGTTGTTGTCTGCGGTCGTCAGCATTAAACCACATTGCGCGGTAACCGGTAATTTCTTCTACCGACGTCATGACATGCGGCGAACTTCGCGAAGAGCGACAAATCCAGGCGATTTTATTCTCGTGATCGCACACCATCGACCCCGTGCCTTCAAGAAATTCCCCTTGTTGCTCAAACGCGGAAAGATCAATGACCTGGTTAATCGTGAATTGTTCTGACAGTGTGGCGATCAGTTCAGGATTTCGTTCTTTGCGACGATTTGGCGCTTCCATTGGGTAGAGGATGGCCTCGCCCTGATGACCCAGCGTCAGCCAGTTATTGGGGAACAACGAATCAGGGGTATCCGTTCCCGTGGGATCGTCGAAAACATGTACGTCGATACCCGCTTGTTGCAGGGTGTCAACATAGCGGGTGAATTCGGCAAGCGCAAGGGATTGTGCTGCATCAGGGATTTGCGCGGTCTGCTGGAAATAATTTGTGACGGCGGTTTCCTGATTAACGGTAAAGGAAGCGGGACGAACCATGAAAATACGACTGGTTGTTTGCATTTTTCACCTGGGCTGACAAGGGTTATTTGATACAACTGAACAAATCACGAGGATCGGCAGGCTGTGGCACTAACTCGATTTTTTCACCAATACGATATTTTTCAGACAGATGCCTGATATAGCGCAGGGTGGAAAAATCTTCGATGGCAAATCCCACTGAATCGAAAACAGTCAGCCCGTGCTGGAAATCACTATTATTAACATTACCGTTAATAATTTTCCAGAGTTCGGTAACAGCGAAACTGGCTGGCATATTTTGAATTTCACCTTCAATTCTGCTTTGAGGCTCATATTCAACCACTACTCTGGCACGGTTAATGACATCGGGATGAATTTCCGTTTTACCGGGGCAGTCACCACCGACAGCATTTATATATACATTGTCGGATATCATACCGGGCGTGATAATGGTGGCATTCTTTTTGTCCGCAGTGATCGTGGTGATAATATCCACGCCTTGAACTGCTTCTGCCACCGAATCGGATATGTGTAGATGAATCGCCTGATACTCTGTAAGATTATTTTTTAGTTTTTCGGAAGCTCTGGGATCGATATCGTAAAGACGGAAGTGATTAATGCCGAGCAACGTGTGGAATGCCAGAATCTGGAATTCGCTTTGTGCACCGTTCCCAATCACTGCCATGGTTCTAACATGATGTGGCGCAAGATATTTTGCGGCCAGTACTGATGTGGCAGCAGTACGTAACGCAGTAGCTAGCGTAAGTTCACTTAACAGCAAAGGGTAACCTGTGTCTATTTCTGCGAGTGCCCCAAATGCCATAACCGTCAAATTATTTTTATCCGCGTTCGACGGATGCCCGTTAACGTATTTAAATCCATAGAGGCTTTTACTGGCAGTTGGCATCAGTTCAATAACGCCCAGCGCTGAATGATTTGCGACACGTGGGCATTTCTGAAAATAAGGCCAGGACCGATAATCATCCTCAATAAACCCCGTAAGTTCAGTAATGAATTGCTGCACGCCGGTTTTTCTGACCAGTTGCTGCATATGTGAAATATCAATGAAAGTTGTCATCATTTTTTCTCAGTTTTGGTTCGCATTCAGAATAACGATCATTATGTCAGGTGCACAGTTGACAAAATGAATCAAATTGCATTAATTTTTAGCAAATGTTGTATTGCCATGGAGCAATTTGTTTATGGGTGACATTGATCGTAAGATCCTCACATTGTTAAGAGATAACGCTCGAATCCCTGTTAGCGAAATTGCCGCGCTTATCGGTGTATCGCGTGCGACTGTGCAGAAGCATCTTAACCAGATGGAATCGAATGGCACAATCTGCGGCTATACTGTGCTCACGCGGCAGATACCAGAGACGAATCTCATCAGGGCATGGATGAGTATTGCAATTGAAGGCAACAAAGCGCCAAAAATTATCCAGCAATTGCAGGGAGAGCCGGCGATAGCGACTCTGCATAAAACCAATGGTCGCTGGGATATCCTGGTAGAAATTCATACCCGCAGTCTTGAAGAGTTTGACAAGATTTTAGGGGGGATTCGGCGCATCCCTGGGGTGGCAAATACAGAAACAAGTATTCTTCTTTCTACTCGTAAAATGTGATACTGGTTTAGAATATATCCCTGTCAAAAACCATATTTGGACTAAATTTTCATCCTAAAGCGGGTCACGGATACGCAAGGTTGGTGCGACTCTGCGCCAGACTAATTCAGCCAATAGCAACCAGCGCCTGAGCGTTCCAGCATGTAACCTGCATCCGGTTATATCTTTGATTTTTATTGCCAGTAGCTGTGTACTCCAGCGTTAACGTTGGTAACCAAAGTCGCCGGGAGAATGCCTTATCAGATAACATAACAGGGTGTAGATATACGGGGTTTGAGGGCCAATGGAACGAAAACGTACGTTAAGGAGATAATTCATTGTTTAAATAGAAATTTAATGTCCTCATTTCTCCCTTCAGAATATCCTCCGGTAGCGTGAACGTATAATGCCCCAGCATATTGATATGCCCGTGCATCAGTGGGGATAACCGGGCGATATCTTCATCCCCGGTTTCTTCTCCATGACTGCGCATCCAACTCAGTGCTTCCTGCATATAAAGCGTGTTCCACAGTACCACTGCGTTAGTGACCAGGCCCAGTGCGCCCAGTTGATCTTCCTGCCCTTCACGATAGCGCTTTCTGATCTCACCGCGTTGCCCGTAGCAAATCGCTCGCGCCACAGCATGGCGGCCTTCTCCCCGGTTGAGCTGTGTCAGGATCCGCCGACGATAATCTTCATCATCAATATAATTGAGAAGGTACAGCGTTTTGTTGACGCGCACCACTTCCATAATCGCCTGCGCCAATCCTGATGGGCGCGAGCTTTTGAGCAAAGAGCGAATGAGTTCTGAAGCATGAATGGTACCCAGCTTCAGCGAACCGGCGGTTCGCATCATCTCATCCCACTGGTTCTCTACCTTCGACAGATCTGCACATCCTCGCGCCAGCGCATCCAGTGCACCGTAGTTTGCAGATTTATCCACTCGCCAGAATATCGCTTCGCCAGCATCGGCAAGCCGGGGTGAAAACTGATATCCCAGCAGCCAGAACAGGCCAAAAATAATATCGCTGGTACCAGCTGTGTCTGTCATGATCTCAACCGGATTCAGCCCAGTCTGCTGCTCCAGAAGGCCTTCCAGCACAAAAATGGAATCACGTAATGTGCCGGGGACAACGATGCCGTGGAATCCAGAGTACTGATCAGAGACGAAGTTGTACCAGGTGATGCCACGCCCGGAACCAAAATATTTTCTGTTAGGCCCAGAATTGACGGTTTTCACCGGCGTGACAAAGCGCATGCCGTCGGCTGACGCCACTTCGCCACCGCCCCAGCGCCCGGCAAGCTCCAGCGTAGACTGAAAATCAACCAGACAGGCATTGGCGCTGACCAGTGTTTCTGCCCGGAGGTAATTCTGTTTCACCCAACTGAGACGGTGGCGGGTCAGTGCCGGTATATTGTGCTTTATCAGCGGTTCCAGTCCGATATTGCAGGCTTCAGCCATCAGGACCGCACACAGGCTGACGTGCAGATCCTGCGCCCGTGCTCCGGACTCACTGACATGCATAAATTCCCGTGTAAATCCTGTTCTGGCGTCTATTTCAAGCAGTAATTCCGTCAAATCAACCGGAGGAAGCAACTGTCTGACCCGACTGTTGAGACAAAGCAATGACTGTGGCTCCTCCAGTTTCTCCAGGCTACTAATGGTCAGGGAAGGATATTTACCGTCATTGCAAACATGGACTTCCGCATTCCCTTCAAATCGGGATGCGACGGCTTTCCAGGTCTCATCCAGCTGAACGGCCAGTTGTTGCACGCCTTTATGCCCATCGGTGGGATGTCCCAGCGCACGACAGACGGGGATACGCTGAGCTTGCCACTCTTCACCCTGCAACAGCTTCTCACGGGGATCTCCCCAGCGATCGCTGTTTTCGAGCCAGATGTCCCGGCGGCGCAGTGCATCCTGAAGGCGTTCGAGCAGACACAGTGAGTAACCGGCGCGTTGTATCCGGCCTTCCGCATCGTACACGAGGCGTTTCCAGGGGCCGGTGATGATATGTTCAGGAGCATCATCGAGGATGCGCTTTTTCGGGCCGTTCAGTTCGGTCAGATAATGAATCGCGGCCAGCGTATGTTCTCCTGCAGGCGCAGCGCGGAAATGCAGATCCCGCAATACCGCAGGAAGAAAACGCTTAACCCGGCCGTACTGCTCCACCATTTCATCATGGAAGTTATTGTTCTGAGGGCGGGCAAGTTCATTAACCTTGCTGACGGATTCTGCCTGCCTGCTTTTCGGTACGCAGCTGAAGATGGTCTCCCTCAGTTCAGCATCGTCAGCCTGCTTATCCAGCAACAATGAACATGCCCGCGCCAGCAGTAGCGCAGCACGGTCAAGATCTTTAAGCGTCCTGAGCCGCTTTTTCTGCCCCGTTTTCTTCGCCTCGCGGGTGATGTCCAGTATCAGCATATCGAGCACATCAACGGCCTCATCCAGCGCTGTTATTTCCTGAGCTTTAACAAATGCTGTGAGTACGGCCAGTTTTCTTTGCTCTGGCATGCGTGCGATATATTTTACCGATGCCATACCTGCGTAACGCGCCAGATTACGCAGCTGTATAGCGGGCAGGCCGGTAAAATTCAGCCGGGAAAACTCAAGGTTTCGCAGCCGGACATACCGCTCCAGCGCTTCGGTAAATGCCGGTCCGCTGACGGTGACTGGTCCCTTTTTCAGTTGTTCCAGCGGTGAAATTCCTTGCCCCTCAGGAATGTCCAGCAGTTCCGTCACGCGGGCGGTCTGCCAGCTGTCCGGCAACGCGGCCAGTTTCTTCCACAGCCGCTGATTTGCCCGTTCGCGTATTTCACTGACGAGACGAACAAGTGTGGTTGCTCCGGGCAGCAGGACCTTATTCTGAAGCAGCCACGCGGTGGCAAAATCAAACATCAGGCCGGGTCGCTCATTACTGAGCCATGCCCGGGTGTACAGCAGGCGCTTCAGGCGGAAAGACCAGGGAAAATCGCCAAATTCATGGTAACCGTAATATTCCTTAATCAGCGCAGTATGCTCTCTGAGTGTGGTATCCCGTTCAGCGTAGCGGGTGAGGACTTCCGGACGGCGGATATTAAGCTGCACCGCAACAAATTGCTGAACACCCGGCAGAACCCGGGTTAAATCTGTCAGAAAGGTGCCCAGAAAACGGGCGCTGGTAAGCTGAAGCGCTATTCCCAGCCGGTTATGCCTTCCCCGCCGCTGGTTAATGAAAGCAAGATCCCGTTCATCAAGATGAAGAAAGCTAAATCTATTTGTCCTAATCGCAATTTCATTGTTTAAATAATCACTATGGATTAATATTTTTTGCGACTCTGCTGAGTTACTGGTTTTAACTAGTGGTGTAAAAGGGATACCTTTTCGGTATCCCTTTTACAATAATCAGAAGAAATCAATTCGCGTATTGATACCGACGGTGCGACCCATATTGACCTGCGCGACGGCGCTGCTGCCGTTCATGTAGCCATAGGTACGGTAACGACGGTCGAACAGGTTATCGACATAGACGGAAATGTTCATCCGTTCAGTCGCCTGCCAGCCCAGGCTGCTGTCCAGGGTGGCATAGGTGCCTTGCCGCAACTGGTTGTCGCCATCGAAATAATGCGGCCCGACCAGATTAACCGCCAGTCGGGGCATCAGTGCGCCATAGCGCGTATCAATCACGCCGTTCACGCTGCTTCCCGCGCCATAACGTGGTACGAACGGCACCCGGTTACCGTGATACAACTCACTGTCATTGGTGAATTCGGAACGGATCACGTTGCCATTGATATCCCATGACCAGCCTGGCGCAAACCGCCACTTCGCTTCAAGCTCAACGCCGGTGGCGTCGGCTTTACCCGCATTGCTTAATGTCTGCATCCCGACCGGGCCAGAGTAAAGCTGCATGTCTTTGGTGTGGGTATAAAACGTCGCGGCTTGCAGCGTGACGTCAGCGGTTTCGTAGCGGGTGCCAAGTTCATAGTTGATGGATTTCTCGGCGACGAACGGTTTGGCATCAAGACCCGCAGTAGGCACGATGTTGTACCCGGAAGGTTTATATCCCTGGGCTACACGGGTATACACTCTCCAGTCATCGGTCAGCATATAGCCTGCGGATAGCTGCCCGAGCACCTGATCGTCATTGCTCTTACCCTGGTCGCCAAACGGGTTGCCGAGCATGCTGCCGTGATATTGTGTACTGGATTTATCATGCGAGAAGCGCACGCCGCCGCCGATATCAAAACGATCGGTTAAATGCCAGGTCAGGTCACTGTATGCGGCCAGCGTTTCAGCGGTGGTATAGCCGGTACTGCTTAAATAAGGCATTGTCGGCATGTCGTAGGCTGAATTTAACTTCTCGCGGGTGTTCTGCCGGTACAGCCCAAACACCATATCAACGGTACGCGCATCGCCCAGGGTTGCGGCGCGCAGCTCCTGCACATCCTGATTCCAGCGCTGAGGCATATTGACGATTAACGAACCGGAAGGGAAGGTGCGCGAATAATGCTGCTGCTGCCAGGCGCTGATCAGGTTGAAAACCCAGTCATCGGTGGTGTATTTCCCACTCAGGGTCTGGCTGTCAGTGCAGCGCCGCATGTACGGGTCTGGTGAACCATCGCTGATCGACAGCTTACGGCCCTTAATATCATTCCATCCCACATAGGCGTCCTGGGTGGCGCGGGTACATTCGCGTGAGGCGGCAAAGCCCATTTCCCAGGGCTGATCGTCCGGCGCCAGACGCAGTTTCACATTCCCTATGCTGGCGCGGGTGCCGCCTAAGTCATCGCTTCCCGTCGCGGGGTTAATCATGTCGCCGTCATCAACCTGGCGTAACAGGGTGACGCTGCCGTACAGCAGGCCATCCTGAATGGGGCCGCTCAGGTTGAACTTACTTCGATAACTGTCGCGGCTACTGACGCCGCCTTCAATATAGCCGCGCGGCGTGCTGTCCGGCTGCTGGGTGACGATGTTGATGATCCCGCCCTGAGCGCTTTTGCCATATAACGTTCCCTGTGGGCCTCGCAGCAACTCCACGCTTTGCACATCGGTAAGCGCCTGGATGGTGTTGGTGGAAAGCTGAGGGACGCCATCGACATACAGGGTGACGGCGGGGTTATAGAAGTCCTGCGCTGAAGAGACGCCGCGTAGCGAGATCGTCGAAAAAAGCATGTTGCCGCTATTTTCAATATTGAGCCCGGGCAAGACTCTGGGGAGTTTGTCGCTGGCGGTGACGCCGGCGTCGCTTAATTCCGGCGTGCTGACAACAGTAGACGAGACGTTGTTGGCTGATGCCGAGCGGGAAGATTGTTTACTGGCGGTAACCACCAGCGTGCTTTCGTCTTGCTGTGAAGTCTGGGCATTAGCAATGGCGGGGAGCAATAATCCCCCCAAGGCCAGAGGATAAAGCCGTGTCATTTTCATTGTTGTGAGTCCCTGTAAGACGGCGAAACGCCAAAAATACCGACAATGGTGAATTGAAAATGATAACTATTTCTAATAGTGGTGCTACCCGAAACGGGTTTATTTCAACCTGTTTCGGGTCGGTTTGCGCTTATTGGGCAGAATGGCGATAACGGTCGACGGCGAGAGCCGTCAGGCGTTTTTTGTCTATCTTGCCGACGGCGGTGAGCGGCCAGTGGTCCAGAAACTCGATTTGGTCAGGAATTTTCCACGCGCTGAGCCCCATACGGGTCAGTTGTTGACGCAACTGCTGATAGTCAGTTGGCACCTGCTGCGCGATGATAAACGCGCAAATCCGCTCGCCAAGCAGCGTGTCCGGCGCGGCGACCACCGCGCAATCTTGCACTTCCGCTAAACGCAGCAGTGCCGATTCCACTTCAGCCGCGGCTATTTTTTCTCCGGCGCGGTTGATCTGCTCTTTTATGCGTCCCTCAACGTGCAGGTTCCCCACCTCATCCAGCCTGACATTGTCGCCTGTGCGGTAAAACCCTTGCGCGGTAAAGGCCTGCGCGTTGTGGGCAGGGGCGCGGTAATAGCCCGAAATGGTATAAGGGCCGCGCGTTAACAATTGCCCGGTTTCGCCCGGCTCGACGTCGTTCTCGTCTTGATCAACGATGCGGATTTCATCCAGAGGGGACAACGGGCGCCCCTGGCTGTGGAGAATGGTGGCATGCGGATCGTCCAGCCGGGTAAAACAGAGCAGGCCTTCCGCCATACCGAAAACCTGTTGCAGGGTACAGTCAAAGGTGGCGATAACCTGCTCAGCAAGCGTCGGGTCGAGCCGGGCGCCGCCTGCCTGAATGACGCGCAGCGACGAAAGGTCGCTGTCTTCCCACTCCCTGGCCTGCACCCATAATTGCGCCAGCGCCGGAACCAGGGCGACGTGAGTCACTCTTTCCTGCGCGATTAAAGGCATCACCTCATCACAGCTGGCGCTGTCGGTCAGCACCACTTTTCCGCCGCAGGCAAGCGTTCCCAGAATACCGGGGCAGGCCAGCGGAAAGTTATGTGCCACCGGGAGGACGGCGAGATACACGCTCTGTTGGCTGATGCCGCACAGTTCAGCAGAAGCGCTGAAGTTATAGCTATAGTCGGCATGTCGGCGCGGGATGAGTTTGGGCGTGCCGGTTGTGCCGCCTGAGAGCAACAACAACGCGGTGGCGGAAACATCAGGCTGCGGCCATGCCTGTCGCTCACCGTGAAGGGAGAAGAGCGGCGTAAAATCGTCGCTCACGGTCTCTCCAGCGACCAGAACATGACGCAAGCAGGCGTGTTTGTGCGCCATCTGTCGGGCCAGCTCTGCGTGGTTTTCCCCGTGAATAACGTAAGCGACGGGTTGCGCCAGCTCAATCAGCGCGTCGATATCCAGCGCCCGTTGCGAGGGCATCGCCAGCACGGGGATAACGCCCAGTCTTAACAAGGCGAACAGCAGGGTAACAAACGCGTTGTCGTTGGGAAGCTGCACAATTACATGCTCCCCCGAACGCAAACCCAGTGATGACAGACCTGCGGCAAGTTCGTCAACTTGTGCATCAAGCGCGCTGTAGGTTAACGACCCCTTTGCATCAACGACGGCAATTCGCGAGGCATAACGGGCCGCCCAGTGGCGCAACTGTTCGGCAATGGGTAAGGGATACTGTTCAATCAGAGATTCAAAGGAAGAATTCATGCGTCACCTTTCTGAAGTACTGGGCTGTTTTTGCAACGCGGTCATTGCAGAAAATGCGTGGGGAAAATGGCGGACAATCTGCGTAAAAAAGGACCGGGCTTGTTGAATGGGATAGAAATGATCGCCGTCAATCACCACCGGGCCTGTAACGGGGCTCAGCCACTGACGCCAGGCATCGACCTGCTGCCAGGAGGCTTCGCGATCGTGGCTGCCGCACAATAACAGCGCAGGCGTGCGCAGCGGCGGACAGACGTCGGGCGAGTCGTAGTGATAGCTCTCGGTGGCGTAAAAATCAGCGCGCAGAAGAGGAAGAAACAGCGACATTAATTCCTGGTTTTCCCGCAGTTCAGGAGAACATCCACCAATGTCTATCAGCTCAGCGATAAAGTCGGCATCATCGCGATGGCTGAGCTGGCGTTCAGAATGCAGATGCGGGGCATGGCACCCGGAAATAATCAGTCCTTGTGGCGCAAGCCCCCGTTGCTCCAGAAGTCGGCAGGTTTCAAACGCCACCTGCGCCCCCATGCTGTGCCCGGCGAGTAAAAGCGGCGTGTCAGGCGATACGGATGCTTCCAGCTCGTTCGCCAGCAGTGCCGCCAGTTGTGTAATGCTTCTGAGCGGTTCCAGATGGCGAAGGCGATCGCGCCCCGGCCAGGTCACCAGAGAAAGCGCGCAATCAGCCAGTTGCTCAGCTTGCCAGTGGCGAAACGCGCTACTGCTGCCGCCAGCGAAAGGGCACATGACCAGATGCGCAGTATTGCCGTTCCGGGCGGGCCACAGCGGGATGCACATTGCAGATTGCGTCACAGCGCCTCCTTATCATCATCGTTGTAGAAACCGGCTAACCGGTCGTGGTGCGGCGGCGTCAGGCGTCTGATCTCCGCATTGCCGGTCTTACGTAAAATCTGCTGCCATAAACGTGATAACGCGATCTGATGTACGCTTTGGCAGGCCGCTGGTGGATGTTCGCCCGCCAGATGGCTGCGCAACTGGTGTAGCAACCAGCTGACGCCCTCCGGCCCGACGGTTTCGCAGCAGTCGCGCCAGCTCAGGGGCGCCGCGCTGCGCGTCAGACCCGGCAGATCGCGCAGGATCTCCGGTCTGCGGTAGAGGCTGTGGGCGTTCTCCTGATGGTCTGCGACAAACAGGCTGGATGACCAGATGACGGGGCCGTAGCTCGCCTCCAGCGAAAGATGACCTTCCGGCCAGCCCAGCAGCAGGCGGTGCATGATAAGGCTATGCATATCTGGATCGTCAGGATCGAGATAGCGCTGAAGCAGCAGGCAGGCTTCTCCCTCCGGCCAGAAGAGTCTCAGACAGTGAAAATCGCTAAAGCTGCCAACCACGTCGCACTCCACGGCGGCGGCATCAACGCCCAGAGCCAGCAACAACAAATCCAGAGTGGAGTAGAGCAACTGTCGGCTGGTGGTGGCGTGGACTACCGGCGGCGTCTTAGCCAGGCAGCGACGCAGCTGCTGCGCATCGCGAAGCCATGTGCGTCCCGCGCGCGTATGCGGATAAAACGTGTTTACCCAATAGCAGCAGCCCTGTTCCTGCGCCAGCGTTTGTAAGGAACTGATGTCATCCGGGTGGAGGGGATGCTCCTGAATGACGTGTACGCCGCGCGTCAGAAAGTGTCTGGCAAGCTGCGTACCGGTTCCTCCGGCGACGGTCGAACGCACGACAATACAGGCGATATCCGGCATCCTGGTTATCTGTTCCGGCGAGGTATACAGCGGAATGCCAAACGCATGAGCCAGCTCTCTTGAACGGGCGCTTCCCTGCGCCAGCAGGCCGACCAGTTCCAGCCCCTCCGGGGGCTGCATAAAGGCATTCAGGTACATTTCGCCAAATTTGGCGCCCACAATCAGTACGCGTTGTTTTGGGGAGGCGGACGGCATCATAACGTGTTCTCCGGTTGCGTTGAGGTTGCGCAAAGCCAGCGCGTAATGTGTTGCGCACAAGCCTGAACGTGGGGGGCTTCCATCATGATTTGCCAGTGGCTGGCTTCAATCACAGCGTCGTCGGCGTTGTTTATCCAGCCCTGCCACTCGGTTTCTGCTGGCGTCCAGCGCGCGGGTCTCCCGGCGGCATACACCATGAGACAGGGGACCGGAACGCTTTCGCCCGGCGTATGCTCAGTCAGTAAACGCAGCAGATGCGCGATGTTGTCGAACCACGTTTCTGCCGCTTGCAGCGTCAGGTTTTGCGACACCATACCGGCCGTTTTAGCGAGGCTGATAAAGCCGGCAAGCTGGCTGTCGGGCGTCTGCTGGTCGAAATGTTCGGGCAGTGCCAGAGGCGTTTGTCCTTCGGCTAACAGGCGCAGCAGGGCCGCCCGGTTTTCGCAACAGAAATCCTGTCGGCACACGGGATCGATTAACACCATCCGAACCTGCTCGCCTTTGGCGTACAGGCGCTGTGCGGCGCCCGCCGCAAGAAACGCGCCATACGACCAACCCGCCAGCACATAAGGGCCGTGAGGCTGCTGACGACGGATGCACCCGACATACTCATCGATCATCTGGTCGAGCGTGGCAAAGCGCTGCGGCGATTTTGCTTGCAGGCCGAAAACGCGCCTGTTCAACGCGCTAGCGAGCGGCAGCCAGGCGCTGATATCGCCGTCTGAAGCGTGGAAGACAAACAGGGTTTCCTCACCGTCGCCCTGGCAAAGGGGTATCGGGTTGTCCTCTCCTGACGTAGCCGCCTGTAGATGGGCGCAGAAGTCGCTCAGCGTCGAATGGCTGAACAGATCCTGAAGGTTAGCCCTGGCAATCCCTCTCCGGTTTAGCTGCGCGACCATCCTTGTCGCCATCAGGCTGTCGCCGCCCAGTTCGAAAAAGTCGTGATGCCTTGCCACGGGGCGAGACAGCAGCGATTGCCAGAGTTCAGCCACCTGTTTTTCCAGCGCCGGATTCCCCCCGGCAACTGGCGTGGGTTTGGCTGGCTCAGTCGGCGCATCAGACGGGGCATGCAGCGGCGTAAATAACGCTTCTCTTTGCCGGATCTGTAAAATGGGCAGACCGGTGCCAAAGCGCTGCTGTAAATAGCGGCTCACGGCTTTTTTATCCGGGCGATTTACGCCAGGCGAACGCGCCACCAGCAGATGCTGGCGCAGCGGCGACGATTCCTGCGCGGGCCACGCCAGCTCGTTTGCAAACCCGGCCTGAACGAGAACCTCCTGCCATGCGGAGCGGGTGAGCATCGGTTTCTCATCCCGGCGGCGGAAATCGCGGTATCCGCTTAATCCCTCAATAAAGCCCACGCTCGCCAGCTGGAATACGCTGTTTCGCTCCGTCGCTTCAACGATCAGCAAACGTCCGCCGGCTTTCAGCAACAGTTTTAATCTGCGCAACGTCTGGACGACATGGCTGGCGTCGTGGAGCACATTGACGGCAACGATCAGGTCGTAACCCGCCTCCGGGTGGGCGGTGAAATCCAGCGGCTGGTTGATGTCGAACAAGGCATAAGACACCTGCGATTCATCATGGAAACGGGCTCTGGCGTCATTGAGGAACTGCGCGGAGACGTCCGTGAAGTGGTACGACTGCCGCGTGTTCCGCGTGGCCTTCAGCACCGGCGCGGTAGTGGCTGCGGTTCCGGCGCCAACCTCCAGAATCCGTTCTGCGCTGCACAAGGCGGCAATCTGCGCGGTATAGCGATTCAGACAGGCGCTGGCGGGGTTGTCGCGATACAGCGCGTCGGTAACGCGATGCTGCTCGTTGAACAGCAATTCCAGCGGAGAACACTGCCCGGAGAAGAGGGCGTCGTGCCGGGCGATGCAGGTTTCCAGATACTGGGCCAGCGCCTGGCTCCATTGGCTTTGCGGGCACGCTTCCTGAGGCTCAGGAATCTCGCTGAGCGGAATGCGGCAGCGCCAGCTTTCACCTTCGCGGATTAACCACTCTCTTTCCGTCAGACACTGTAGCCACTGGCGCAGCAGACGCTGGTGAGACGCTTGCGCGGACAGCGCCTGTACTATTGCGCTAAAGCGATGGGCGATCTCCGGCGTGGTAAACAGGCCGTGACGATTTAGCGTAGCCGCGATCCCCTGTAGCGCACGCGCCTCCAGCCAGCGCCAGGTCGCCTCCAGCTCATCAAGCTGCGCCTGCTCAGGCAACGGCAGCGCCAGTTGGGTAAGTTCGTGCTCATCAGGCATCGCCGCTGATGGCGACGGATCGTCGGCCATCACGATATCCAGCGTCAACGCGCCCTGTTCGGTTATTTCCGCTCTGGCCTGCCGGATGCCGGGGTATTCGAGCGTCGCCTGCTCAATATCCCGCAGGTCGTAGTCCGCCTGCGCGTTCAGCGGCCAGCGTCGGCGGGGAATGTGCCCGGCGATGCCGCTGGCGAGAGTCTTCAGGCTTTCAGGGGCGGCGATGACGGCTTGCAGGATGGCGCAATAGTCATTAAACATCGCCTCGGCAGCGCCGGGTTCCAGCACGTTGTCCATGCAGTACCAGCTAAACATCAACTCGCCGTCGCTCTCCATGACCTGATGATCCAGCCAGACCTGCGGCGTTTGCGTGAATACATAGCAGGGTTCGCCGAACAGATGGCTCATCGCCTGATCGATAGTCATGCCTTCCAGCGTCATCCCCAGCATACTGGTAAACACTACCGGCATCAGCGGTTGACGTTGTGATCCGCGCAGGCGGCCCAGCTCACGGATCACCTCAACACCGTTCATTTCACTGTGCGCCATGTTTTGCCAGAGGCGCTGTTGGGTCTGTTGCATCTGCTCTTGCAACGTCACCGGCGCTGAGAAGTTAAAATCAACCAGCGTGACGGAGGTAAAATCACCAATCAACTGGTTGATTTGCGGATGGATCGGCTGGCGATTGAAGAACGTCAGGTTCAGCGTAAATGTTGTGGTACGACTCCAGCGCTCAAGGGTGGCGGCAAACAGCGTGAGCAGCGCGGCAGACGGTGTGACGCCTTGCTGCTGCCAGCGCTGTTTCACGGCCTGCCATTCTGTCTTGCCGATCGTCGATTTGAAGGTGGTGAAGTGTGGCGTTTCCGGGGGCGTCTCAACCACCGGCAGCTCTGGCGCTAAGGGCAGTTGCGGCAGTTTTTCCTGCCAGTAATCCCAGGCATCGTGCCATGCCGATGTCTGTCGGCGCGCCTGTTCAGCCATCACATAATCACGGAAGGTAATAGCGAGCGGCGCCAGCGTTTCACCGCGCCAGACCTGCGCCAGGTCGTCCATCATGACTTTAAAACTCTGCACATCAAACTGCAAAAGGTCGAGGTTCATATGCAGACGGTAATGGCAATCGTCGATTTCGCTGACCACCAGCTCAAAAAGAGGCCACTGGTCGGCAGGCAAAACGCGATAGCTCAGTTCATGCCGCCGTTTTTCCAGCGCGATGCGCTGTTCTTCCGGGGAAAGCGCGCGCAGATCGTCACGCGGGATGTGATACTCCGGCGTTGTCGCCAGGATTCGCTGCTGCCCGTCGGCATCAACCACCATACGCAACATATCGTGGCGTGCGATGAGCTGGTTCCATGCTTTCTCCAGTATGGCGAGATCGAACTCATCGTGGCGTTTATCCCACTCAAACAGGACGTGACAGGCGACGCCGCCATAGCCAATGAGGTGGGTTCGCCCCAGCCAGTAGGCGTGCTGAATGGGCGTCAAAGGGAAGGGCGCATAACGCTCGTCGGCGTCGTGCCGCAACACTTCCGGCTGCGAAGCGGCAGGCGTCGCCTCTGGCTTAGAACAGATAAGCTGCGTGAGTCCATGAGGAGACAGATCCTGCCACGCCCGTTCCGCATTGATGCGTACGCCCAGGTAGTGCTGAATATCGCTACTGAGTTCAAGGAAGAGCAGCGAGTCCATGCCGAGTTGCAACAGATCCTGGTTTGGATGCAGTGACGCCGGATCGCTCAGCCTTAGCTGAACCGCAATCCGCTTTTTCAGCCATGCCATCACCGCTGTTTCATCGCTCAGGCTGCCGTTAAAGGCGTTGTCATCAGCAGGAGGAATGACCGGCGTTGCGGCTTTTTCTGTGGCGCTGATGTTAAACAGAGCCTGTTGTAACGGGGGCATTTTGTCGGTAAAAACGTGCATCGCCAGTCGCCACGGGGCGCCGCGCATCACCGCCTGTTCCAGGTGCCAGCAGCCTTCGGCATCGCTTAACGCGCCCATACCTCGGCTGGCGAGCGTCGCCAGCATTTCCGGCGTGGCCGCCCGACCGCTTTCTCCCCATGCGCCCCAGGCGACAGAGAGCGTTTTCGGCGCATCAAGGGTGGAAAACTGCTGGGCCAGCCCGTCCAGGTAGCCGCAGGCCAGCGCATGGGCGCTCTGACCCGGCGCGCCGAGGGTGGCGGCAGCGGAAGAGTAGAGAATAAGATAGCGTCCGTCGTGGTTGCGCAGGGTTTGCAACAGCTGGCTTGCCGCCTGCGCTTTTACCGCGAAAACGGCAGCCAGCTGGTGGTCATCAAGCTCCTGCAAGGGCGCGTCAGCCAATACGCCAGCGGCATGAATCGCTCCGGCAATGCCGCCGTTGGCCGCCAGATCGTCAAGAACCGTGGCCAGTTGCCCGGCATCGCCCACATCACAACGGCAGACGCGCGTCTGCCCGCCCTCCACGTCGCGTAGCCATGACTCATCCACGCGCGGCGCCAGCAGGGCGATGCGTCGCGCCCCTTTTTCTCTGAGCCAGTTCACGGCAAGGCGGCCTAATCCGCCAAACGCTCCGGTCACCAGATGCCAGCGGCTATCGCCGGTAAACACGTTTGCCGGTAATTCAGCGGCGCATCCCGTATTGGGCGCCAGTGAAGGGAGCCAAAGGGTGTCACCCCGTGCGGCGAGCCAGCGCTGTGATAGTGAGACTGCGCTCAACCCTTGATGCAGCGTTTCCCACGGGGTGTTTTCGGCGAGATCGATGGCGGCAAGCAACCGTTCCGGCTGTTCGTTGGCCGCGACGCGAAGCAAGGCCCATAGCGCGTGATGGGATGCAGAGAGTGCTTCATTTTCCTCGACTCGCCACGCGCGGCGAGTAACCACAATCAATCCGGCTGCGCTGGCGGTGAGCGCTGCTATCACTTTCTCCGCTAAGGCCAGCGTATCCTCGCTCTCCTCAACAATCATCAGTCGCGAAGAGGCGTGCGGATCGTGAATGATGCCGTATTGCGCCAGCTCGTCGCTGCGCGCAAGCGTACCGGCGCTGAAGCTAAAGGTAAGCGGATGGTCAATGCTGGCGACGTTGAGGGGCGTCCAGCGCCATTGATAATGCGTCTGCGGCGCAGGAAGAGGCGCGGCGGGCGATAGCGGCAGCCACTCGCCAGCAGGATGACGGGCTTCAACGCGCATCTGACCGCGGGAAAATGCTTCGTTTTGCCAGCTTAAGCGAACCTTTCCCAGCCACTCCGGGGCGGCGACGGGGGGCGGTTCCACAGGCAGAGCGTCGCCATGACGCTGTGAAAGCAGACGCCAGGCCTCCTGCCAGCGGGCGTTAAACCGTTCGGGCTGACCTGCGCAATCAGACCAGTCGGCGAGATAATCACCGTTATCCGTCAGCGCCTGCCCCAACACGGGTTCTGATGGCGCGGTGAATGTTACGGCGCTAACCGCCTGACCGGGCAGCGTGGCGAGAATGATATGTTCGCTCATCCCGGCGGTCGGGCTGCCATCCTGCGGTAGCCACGCCACTTTGCTGAATCCGGCGTGGCGGCACTGTTGTTGCCACTGAGCGGTGGTGAGGAATAACTCACCTTCGCGGGCGTCGAGATCCTGTAGCGGAAGAACCAGCGGGCCGAAAACGAAGTCAAACAGACGCATTGGCTGGGTGATTTCGCGCATCAGCAGGCGCCCGCCCGGCTTGAGCAGGGGGCGCAGATTATCGAGCGTGCGGCCAATATGGCGGGTGGCGTGAATCACGTTCGCTGCCACGATAAGATCGTAAGACTGTGCCTGGAAACCCTGAGACTGCGCCTCTTTTTCGAGATCCAGCTCGCTATACTTCACAAAATCATAGTCGGCGAATTTCTGCTGGGCGCGACGGGTGAACAGCGCCGAGATATCGGTGAAATGGTACTCCAGTGCCGGAACGCCGTTGAGTTCCGGCAGCAGCCACGCGGTGGTGCCGCCGGTTCCGCCGCCAACTTCAAGAATACGCAACGGCTGGCGGGGCTGGCGCGTCTGGACAATGCCGCGTAATACCCCGGCGGCGATTTGGTTGAAATAGCGGCCAAAGCTGAATTCCTGATACAGCACTTCCACGCCGTCGGAGGCGCTTTGCGGGAAGATAATCGCCACCGGTTCTTCCGCGCCGCTCATCATTTCATATAACCGATCGCCGGCACGGGCGATGGTGTCGGGAATAGCCTGAAAACCTTCACAATAACCGGCAAGTTCCGTCAGCAGTGATTCCCGCTGTTGATGTTCAATGGGGCGGGCGCGGACGTATCGCCCGTCGGTGCAGCGGTAATCGCCGTCGACCACGCAGTTATTCAGCAGGCGCTGGAGTAGCTGCTGGTAGCGGGGCAGCAGACGTCCACGGCGCATGATGGTCATGGCGTCCACGCCGTTCTCAATGGCATCGCCGGTACAGCGTTGTACCAGTTGATCGACGTAGATGGCGTGCAGTCGCGTGGCGCACTGTTTAAGCGCTTCCAGGCGAGGGAGATCGAGCGCTGTCGCGGCGCGACTCGCCACCTCCAGCCCGGCAGACAGCGCTGCGTCGGCAGGCTCGCAGGCCGGGGAGACGCGCTCTTTCCAGTAACGCTCAGTATCAAACGGATAACATGGCGCAGCGATACGTTGTCCATCGCCCGCCAGCAGGTCGGCCCACGGTAGGGCGACGCCGGCAGCGTAAAGCTGGAGCAGGGCCTGATTGAGGACATCGCTCGCCTCTTTGTTACGCCGGGCGCTGGCTATCCAGTATGCGTTATCGCGGTATTCGCGCTGCCCGCAAGCAACCAACTGGGCATCGGGCCCCATCTCCAGAAAAACGCGGGCGCCGAGCTGATGCGCCACCTGAATACTCTGGATAAAACGCACCGGCTGGCGCATGTGTCGGCGCCAGTAATCCGCCTGGTTGAGCGTTGACTCATCAATGACGTCGGCGGTGAGCGTGGAAATAATCGGTATTTGCCCCGGCTCCGCGTGCAGTCCCGCGCAGGCGTCCTGGAACCGATCGAGTATCGGCTCCAGTAAAGCGGAGTGCGCCGCACCGGTTACGCTCAGGCGACGATAGTTAATGTCATGCTGCGAGAGCGTGGCGCAAAATACCGCGAGATGGGCTTCCGGCCCGGAAAATACCGTATGTTGCGTACCGTTGTTGGCGGCGAGATCCAGCTCAAACTGGCGAGCCAGCTGCATCAGCGTGTCTTCGTCTGCAAATACCGCCACCATCGCGCCGCTTGCGCACTGCTGCATTAGCGCGCCGCGCCGACAAACCAGTGGCATGACCTGTTCAATCGTATAGTGTCCGCAGACAACGGCAGCGGCAAATTCACCGACGGAATGCCCAATGGCGAAGTCTGGCCTCAGTCCTTCAGCACGCCAGTGCGCCGCCATCGCGATTTCAAACGCGACAATCGCCGGCTGCGCCCAGGCCATATTGTCCAGCTGCGCCGAATCGGGGTTAAACATCGCTTCGCGCAGTGACGGCGTGAGCATTTCGCTACAGGCGGAAAAACAGCGATCCAGCGTGTCGGCAAACGCCGTTGAGTGCTGGTACATCGTTTGACCCATAGTGCGCCAGTGCGAGCCCTGGCCGGTAAACAGCCACACCTGCTTGCCGCTGGCGCCGTGGCCGCTGTAAACCAGCCCCCCCGATTTCTCACCGGCCCAGGCGCTGAGCGCCTCGGCGGTTTCACGGTTTAATGGCGCCGCCAGGCGGAAGGGGAGATCGAGACGGCGCGCGTGCAGGGCTGTGAAGGCCAGAGAGCTGGCATCCGCATTCTCTCTCAGCGCCCAGGCATAATCTGTCGCCAGCCGCCGCAACGCGCTGTCGCTGGCGGCGCTGAGCAGCAGCGCGGTACTTTTTCTGCCGCTATCCGTATTGGGGAGGCGCGCGTTGAGCGCTTCGGGCAGCGAGGCGACGATCATATGGCAGTTGGTGCCGCCAATACCAAAGGAGGAGACGCCCGCATAGCGCATTTCGTCCTGCCATGCCTGTGCCGACACCGGTATGGTAAAGGGGCTCTCTTCAAGTTTCAGCGCCGGGTTGGGGGTGTGAAAATTCAGTAAGGGAGGAATTTGCCCGCGACTGACTGCCAGAACGGTTTTCAGCAGTCCGGCAATGCCCGCCGCGGTATCCAGATGGCCCATGTTACTTTTCACGGAACCGAGCGCACAGCGCTGATCCTGCGGGCGAGGCGCATAGACGTTGCGTAACGCTTCAATTTCAATCGCGTCGCCCAGCGGTGTGCCGGTGCCGTGGGTTTCAATGTAACCTACCTGCCTGTCGTCGATGGCCGCCAGCATTAACGCCTCTTCGATGACTGCCTGTTGCCCTGCGACGGAAGGGGCGGTATAGCCGACCTTTCTGTTGCCGTCGTTGTTGACCGCGCTGGAGAGGATCACCGAGATAATCGGATCGCCTGACAGCAGCGCGTCTCTCAGGCGACGCAGCACCACGCAGCCGAGACCGTTACCGGCCCAGGTGCCCTCAGCCGAGGCGTCAAAGGGACGACAGTGACCATCAGGAGAGAAAATCATTCCGGGCTGATAGCGGTAGCCTGCCTGCTGGGGGAAAGAGAGCGCCACGCCGCCGGCAACCGCCATATCGGATTCGCCTGCGCGCAGGCTTTCACAGGCCAGATGCACGGCAACCAGCGAGCTGGAGCAGGCGGTCTGTACCGATAACGCCGGGCCGTGCAGGTTGAGTTTGTACGCGGCGCGGGTGGCAATATAGTCTTTATCATTGCCCATCAGAGATTGCAGACCTTTTACCTGCGCGACTTCTGTCACGTTCAATGCTTCGCGACCGGGGTAGGTACTCATCCGGGAAGAGGCGAAAACGCCGGTCTTATGGGGGACGGCGCCGGGGGCATAACCGGCATGTTCCAGCGCATGCCAGATCGCCTGCAAAAATAGGCGCTGCTGCGGGTCCATCGACTCCGCTTCCTGTCGCGAATAGCCAAACAGGGTGGCGTCGAAGCAGTCGGCGTTGTCTAACACCGTACCGATATTGACATAATGAGGATCGTCAATGATGGCGGCATCCAGACCGACGGCCAGAAGCTCTTCGCGCGTAAAGCGTCGGCTGCATTCACGACCTTCCAGCAGATTTTGCCAGAACGTTTCGCCATCCGGCGATTCAGGAAAATGGCAGGCGTAGCCGATAACCGCGACAGGTTCGCAGTCCGGGTAGTGTTGAGCGATCGATGCATCAATGGAATCTGCTGTCGGCGCAGAAGAGAAGCGCAAGTTATCCATAATCGGTCCCGTTTCCTAAGATTCACAAAGTCAATGGAACGCCATGCGTTCGCGATGGCGTTCCGGGGAAAATCAGTTTGCTTCGCGCTATATCCGCCGCTGACGACGGCGAACAGGGCGAGGTCGTTTTGTTTTCTCCACCGTGGCGACGCCGGCCAGATAATCGGCCAGGGCAGCAGGAGAAGGGTGGGTGAAGAGGTCAAGCAACGTCAGGGTGGAAAATTCGTGACGTTGTAACAAAACGTGCAGTTGCACCAGATTCAGCGACGTTGCGCCCGCCTCAAAGAAGTTTTCTGCGGGCGTGACAGACTCGCCAACCACCTCGCGGAAGGCATCGCAAATCAGGCTGACGGTGCTCTCGTCCGCCGCAATGTGTGGCTGAGAGTGCTCAGGGCATACGCGCGGTGAGCGCTCTGCGCATTGCCCTGCGTGTTTAACGGGAGGCACCAGCGCGGCGAGTGGCAGTTGCCAGCCGCTTTCATCCTCGGCCATTCGGTTTAGCAATGCGCAATACTGTTCAAACTGGCGCTCCACCTGCCCGGCAGGAAACAGCGGGACGACAAAATCCCAGTTAAAGCGCAGTTCGCCTTCGGATTCATAAATCTGGTGATCGAGCCAGACCTGCGGCGTCTGGGAGATGCCCCAGACCGGTTTGAGCAGATTACGCCGGGCGAGGAAGTTATCCTGCTCAAAGCCCAGCGCGCTGGTAAAGACGACGGGCATCGGAACGGCAGGCACGTTTTGCCGTTGCGCCAGTTGACGCATCACGCGGATGGCCGACACATCGCGGTGGTTGAGGTTCTGGCTCAGCCGCTGCTGTAGTGACTGCGCGCTGTGCAGCCAGCTTTCGCCGGGATGCCAGCTCAGCAGCATCAGCGAGGTGAAATCGCCCAGAATCTGGTTGATTTGCGGGTGCAGCGGTCGCCTGTCGAAAAGCGTAAGGTTAAGCGTGAACTCAGGCTGTGCACTCCATGCAGAGAGAACCGTTGACCACACCGACAACAGTACGGCCGACGGGGTGAGATGGGCGTCAGCCGCCCGTTTTTTCAGCCGATGCCAGCGCGTGCTGTCCAGCGCGCCGTTCAGGCGGGCGAAGCGCGGTGTTTCAACCTCTTGAGGCAAGCAGCGCAGCGGCAACGCAGGCGCCGGAGGAATATCATCAAGCTGCGCCTGCCACCATGCCAGAGAATCTGGATTGGGCGACTGTAGCGAGGGATGTTGCAGATAATCCCTGAAGGTGACGGGCAGCAGCGGAAGCAGCTGTTGCGGGTAGCGGTAGCCGTGCTCCAGCTCCGCCAGCAGGATCTGCATGCTCAGACCGTCAAGCAACAGGTTATCCAGACACAGCCACAGGCGGGCAGGCATCCCGTCCACGTATCCGACCTGGAGATCGAATACCGGCCACACTTCGGGGTTGAGTACCTGATGCGCCAGTTTTTCGCGCACCCGCAACGCCTCTTCAGGCGTATGGAGGGTGTGTGCGGGTATCACCCAGGGGGGCGTCTGTTCGAGCACCTGTTGCTGTCCATCACGCACGATGGCTCGCAGCATATCGTGGCGGGCGATTAATCGGTTCCAGACCGTCTCCAGCCGGGTGAGGTCCAGATCGGCAATTTCAAATTCAACAAAGAAATGTGAGCCGACGCCGCCCAGGGCAAAGCCCGGCTGACGCCCCACCAGGTAAGCCTGCTGCACGTCGGTAAGCGCAAAGGGCTGGTAGCGATCTTCAGGGGAGTGGACGAATGGTTGTTCGACCGGGACGTCGGTTTTCCGCAGCGTGGCGGCAAAATCCGCCAGCCGGGGATGATTAAACAGGTCGCTTAATTGCGCTTCATAACCTGCCTGATGAAGTTGCCCGGTCAGACGGGTCGCCAGCAGGCTATCGCCGCCTTGCTGGAAGAAGTCGGTTTCTCTGGTGACATTGCCAGTTGATAAGAGTTGCTGCCAGAGGGCGGCAACCTGTTTTTCAATGTCGCCCTGGGGTAAATCCGCTTCGGCCGGGTTTTCCGCTTCAGGGGTATGACGACGCTTCAGCGCCTGGTAGTCAATTTTCCCGTTAGCCGTCAGCGGTAAGGCGTCGAGGAAGACGATCCGTTGCGGCACCATCCACCCCGGCAGACGTCCGGCGAGGGCGGCCTGAAGTTGACGGGGATCGCGGCGCACCTGCCTGTCAGGACATTGTACGAGGAAGCGTTGTAACCCCGCGACCTCATCGCCATGCTGACAGTTGAAGGCGGCCGCGCTAAATAATGCCGCCCAGTCGGCGCTGTTATGCAGCAAGGCCTCCGGCTGCCCATTGGTTAACAGGAGCGTGCTGAGCAGGGCGGACGGCGTTAACTGGCGAAACTCCATCACGTAGAGCAGCGCGCCGGGAACGGCAAGCTGTTGTAATGTCGCAAGGAGCCCGGGATCTTCCGGCAGCAGACGATGCAGGGCGTTATTAAGCCAGATAATGTCCGCCGAGTGAGCGTGCGCCGCCAGCGTGTCTGCATTCCAGAGGGACAGACGGGCGCCAGGCCAGGGGGCGAGCCTCTGCCGGGCGCTCAGCAGCATCTCCTGGCTCTGCTCAAGCCCGACATACTCAATCTGTCCGGCGTTGAGCTGTGCTAACAGCGATTCTGCGGCGCGGCCAGTGCGGGTTCCCACATCAAGCAGGCGTACCGGGCGCTGTAAGCGCTGTGCAAGCTGTTGGCAAATTGTCGCCAGTTCCTGAATATACGGGGCGCTGGCCGGATGGTTAAAGGCCAGGCTTTCCGGCGACCACTGCGCGTCGTTCAGTAACGACAGTTCGTTACGGGCACCGCGAAGAATTTGTGATAACGTTAAATCATGTCCGCTGAAGTGCGGGTGCTCATCCTCGTGTTCTTCACCAGCGCAGACCTGATAACCTTCAGCAGCGGGCTTCAGTCGCCGTTGTGTCACCAGAAATGCTAACCAGAGTTCCACCACGGCCTGCCAGCGCGGCTGGATAGCGAGTGAGTTCATCAGGGGGAGAGGATCGGCGCCAGCGGTGTGACCCGGCTTCAGTTTTAGCAGGCGATGCTGAAGGAAATCGGCTACCTGTTCTGCGGAGATCTCTGGCGAGATGGCGCAACAGGGCAACGTTCCCGCAAGCGTGTGCCACGCCTGCGGCAGTGCCGGGTTCCGATGATCGGTAACGCAAAAAGCCTCGCCCTGAGGAACAACGTATGCCGCCAGCGTTTTTTCTTTTTCGCCGATCGCCAGAACGGTTGCTTGTTTCACCCCCGCCAGCTGGCTGAGCGCGCTTTCGATTTCGCCCAGCTCGATGCGATATCCTCCGACTTTGACCTGCTTGTCGCGACGACCGAGGAACTCGATTGTGCCATCTGGCCAGTAGCAGCCGAGATCGCCGGTGCGATACCAGCGCTCGTCCGGGAGCGTCAAAAATTGCTGCTCGCTACGCAGGGGATCGTTGAAATAGCCTTCCGCGACCCCAATGCCGCCAATCCATAATTCACCCGGCACCCAGTCAGGGCAGTCCCGGCCCTGTTCATCCACCACCCGGTAGCGTTGGTTGGTTAGCGGAAAACCGTAAGGGATGGAGCGCCAGTGGGCGGGGACGTCGTGAATTTCGCAGGCGTTAGACCAGATAGACGCCTCGGTGGCGCCGCCCATCGCGATAAATTGTCCTTGTGGCCGGAAGGCCCGATAACGGGCGGGGAGGTCAAGCCCGATCCAGTCGCCGGAAAGCATCACTGCGCGCAGGTTTTCCGGCGTGGCGTCGGCGAAACCTTCACACCAGGTCAGCAGCATATCGAACAGCGCCGGGACGCTGTTCCAGAGCGTGACCTGATGGCGCTGGATCAGCTCACACCATGCGTGAGGATCGCGCCGTTGATTTTCCATCACCATCACCAGCGCGCCGCCCGCGCGCAGTACGCCAAAAATGTCGTAAACCGATAAATCAAAATGTAGGGCGGAGAGGGCCAGCACCCTGTCATGCGGGCCAACCTGATAGCGGGTATTGATATCGCAACAGGTGTTAAGCGCTCCCCGGTGAGAAATGACTACACCTTTCGGCGTACCGGTAGAGCCGGAGGTGTAGATAATGTAGGCCGGTTGCGTGGGGGCGCATACTACCGGGTTGGCGATCGGCTCCGCCTCAATGGCCTGCTGCCAGGCAAGGACGGAAATATCGTCTGACCCGGCGCTGGCGTCGTGCTGACAAATGAGCACCAGCCGGACGCTGGCGTCAGCGTAGATTTTCTCGCGCCGTGCGGCAGGCTGATCCAGCGAAACCGGAACGTAAACCGCCCCGGCCAGCAGGACGGCCAGAACCGCAACAAGTTGTCCTGCGCCTTTCGACATCGTGATAGCCACATTATCGCCGGGCTGAACCCCGCACTCGATTAACCTGCCCGCGCAACGGCGGGCATAGTCTGTCAGCTCATGATAATTCCACTGATAACGCATGTCCGTTACCGCCAGCGCCTGCGGCTGTTGCAGAGCGATACGGAAAATGCCTTCATGCAGCAAGCCTTCGGGAATGGGGGCGCCGGTGGCGTTGACCCGTTCGCGTATCGCGCGCTGGCTGGCGGGCATCATATCTGCGAACGGCTTTTGCCAGGCGCTTTCGTCATCGCAGAGTTGGTTAATCAACTGGCAGTAGGCGTCGAACAATGTTTCGACTAACGCGGAGGGAACAGCGCGTCGTTGCTGTCCCATTGTAGCCAGACCTCGCCGTGATGCTCGAACGCCAGATGATCTATCCAGACCTGCGGCGTTTGCGAGATGCCCCATTCCGGCTCGCCCAACGGCGATTCTGCGCGGCTGCTGTAGAGGGAACGCCCCAGATTGCTGGTAAATACCACCGGGGCGCCGTGGGGGTAGCGCTGCTGGCGTTTGAGTTCACGGAGTAATTCGACGCCGGACCAGTGGCGATGCTCCCAGTCCTCCGTAAACGTGAGCTGGTTTTTACGCGCCAGGTTGCTGACGGTATCGCCATCGCAGGCGGTATCCAGCAGAAGAATATTGGTGAAGTCGGCAAGCATCGCGCCAACCGCCGGGTGCAGCGGCTGGCGGTCGAATAAGGTGATGTTAAGCAGCAGACGCGTCAGGCCGCCCCAGCGAGCCAGCACGGCAGAAAAACAGGTCGCCAGCGCCATTGTCGGCGTCACGCCATACTCGCCGGCCGGTTGCTAAAGGCGTGCCAGCGTGTTGCCGGGACAATCATGCGGCGTCGGGTATTACGGACTTCACGTAGCGTGGCGGGTTCGCAGGCCAGCGGCAAGACGGGCGCGGGGGGAAGCGTCGATGCTTTCGCCAGCCAGTAAGCGCGCGCGTCGTCTCTCAGTGTTTGATTGATCTTCTGCTGGTGCAGCAAATACGAGCGGAAATCATAGCGGGTGTCGATAGCCGGCAGCGATTCTCCGGCCAGCAGGGCGTTAAGCTCATCGAAGAAAAGCGTAAAGCTGGAGGCATCCATAATCAGCAGGTCAATATTGACATGGAGGCGGTGGCGATTGTCCGGCAAGAGCGTCAGCTGAAAATCAAACGTTTCGCCGATTTCCACGCGTAAAAGACGGTGGCTCAGGCGCTGGCGCAGTGCGTCCAGATAGGCCTGGCGGCTTTCAGCGTCGTTATGGCGTAAATCATGAACGGTGACGCCGTTCCAGTAAGGTTGCGGTAGCCAGACCTGCTGCCCGTCGGGGCGAAAGGCGATATGCAGCATTGGGTGGCGTTGCAGCAAGGTCGTGATGGCCTGCTCCAACTGCGACGCCGTCAGACAATGGCCTTCAAACTCCTGATACAGGTGGCAACCCACGCCGCCAAGCGTCTGCCCCGGCATGCGGCCCGTCAGGTAGGCGTGCTGTACTGGCGTCAATGGGAAGGGGGTACTTTCGGTCATGTTCGGCCAGGATGATTCGTCGGGCGGCGTTTCTTCTTCCGCGTTCTCAGGCGACCGGCTGAGCATTAACTGGTTCCATGCCGCCAGCGTGGGGGCGGCATACAGCTCGCGAAGGGTAAGGCGGTAGCCATTTTTACGAAACCAGTGTAACCATCTCATCAATCTTATGGAATCCAGGCCGGCCTGGATCAGGTTGCTCTCTTCATGTAACTGCTGCGGCGTTAAATTCAGTTCCTGTATGAGCCGCTCGCGTAATTGTTGGTAATCAGCCGCGTGGCGGTTGTCCGGTAACAGCGAATCCTGAGATGGTGCGCCAGAAATCATTCTTCCTCCTGATGGCACGTCTTACCGAAAAGCATTGCTCATATGAGAATAATAATTATTAACAATTGGATGCTACCCGAAACGGGTTTATTTATGCCCGTTTCGGGTTGGTAACAGGCGGAAAGAACAGAGGCCCGGATAGGGTATCCGGGCCTCTGTCAGGGAGGAGTTTAGGGGGGCGCGACCCCGGTTACATCACGCGTTTAAAGGTCGAAGGGGTTACGCCAAACTGTTTCTGGAAGGCGGCAGAGAAATGGCTGGCGTTGGCATAGCCCAGATCGGCCGCCACCGTCATGACGGAGGTATTGCCGTTGGCCAGGCGTCTTCTGGCTTCCTGCATTCGTTCAGCCTGAAACAGGCCATAGACGCTGTTGTTGAACAGAACGCGGAAGCCTCGCTTAATTTTGAGAACGCTCAGACCGGACTCTCTGGCCAGCTCCGCGACGCCCGGCGCTTGCGTCAGATCAGCCAGCAGCAGATCCTTCGCCCGCAGCAGTTTCTGGCGTTCCATCGGGTTGAAGTGGCAGGAGAGGCAACTGGCGTCTTCGCGATGTTCATCCAGCACCAGACTGAGCATGACCAGACTTTGCCCCTGCAACCATAGCGTCGACGGCTTTTGTTCATGACTGAAGCCGGCGTGCATGCGCATCAGCGCGTGACGCAAGGCCTGAGCCGTTAAGTGGGTTTCAGCATTACAACACTGCTGCTGGCAACAGCAGTGGGAGTCGATCTTATTCTTAATGACCGCGCTAATATCCGGCACCCACAGCGCGAGGGTTTCAGGGCTGAAGGAGAGGGTAATGCTCTCGAATCGGCCACAATAGGAGGCGCTGCCGCGACAGTCTGGCGTATGGGTAATGTAATGGCGATTGCGCGCAAGCTCCCAGTCGGTGTGGCGCCGGAGTCCCTGAATCGCAAAGCGCGATGTGCCTTCCAGGATGCACGAGAAGTTAATCCTGCCCAGATCGTCGTGTAGCTGCAACGTCTCAGGCCGCGCAAAATGGCCCCTCCAGAGCAAAATATCCATACCTTCCTGCAACGAACAGCGCAGCAGTTCACACTGAGCAGGAATATTGCCATCGTTTGCAGGTTTCCCGACCACCAACTGGTGAATAGAGATTTCAGATTGCGTTTGCGGTGACTCCGTCATGACCAGGTTATCTCCCTGTGGCTTAGACCAATGCGGGTATAAATAGAACCGAATGGGGTAGATGAGTTATTGATAATGGTTATTATTCACATTAATTCTCAGAACGCCACCCTGAATTGTCGTTTTTGGCGTCCGTAAAAATTCATCAGGAAATTCAGTTACTCCCATGTCATCTCAATCATCCAATACTGAATCGCTGTCCCGATTTCCTCTCTGGCAGGTGATTACACCGGTTCGCAGGAAGGTTATTTTAGCTATGGCGCTGGCGGGGCTGGCGGCATTAACCAGCCTGGGGGCGCTCCTTTTTCTGGCGTGGAGCCTGCGTGACATTCGCGCGACGCCTGACGCTATTCCGGCCTGGCCGCTGGGCGGCGTGATCGGCTGCGTGGTCTTAACTTTTGTTCTGCACTTACAGGCGTTCAACACCTCTCATTACGCGGCTTTTCATCTGGAGAACATTCTGCGCAGCAGGTTAGCCCGTAAAGCATTGCAGCTTCCGCCTGGCGTGTTACAGCAAATGGGCAGCGGGTCAGTGGCGAAAGTGATGCTGGATGACGTGAAGTCGTTACATATTTTTGTGGCCGACAGCACGCCGCTCTATGCCCGCGCGATCATCATGCCGCTGGCGACAATCGTTATCTTGTTCTGGCTGGACTGGCGGCTGGCAATCGCGACGCTGGGGGTACTGGCGTTTGGATCGGTTGTTCTCGTGCTCGCCCGCCAGCGATCGGAAGATATGGCTCAGCGTTATCATAAGGCGCGCGAGCAGGTTAGCGCGGCGGTTATTGAGTTCGTGCAGGCCATGCCCGTGGTGAGAACGTTTGATAGCGGCAGCACCAGTTTTTTGCGCTATCAACGCGCCCTTGAAGAGTGGGTCAATGTGCTCAAAACCTGGTATCGCAAAGCCGGTTTTTCAGCGCGTTTTTCCTTCTCGATTCTGAATCCTCTCCCGACCCTGTTTGTCCTGATCTGGTCGGGATACGGCCTGTTGCACTATGGCAGTTTCGATTTTATCGCGTGGGTGGCCGTTTTACTGCTGGGCAGCGGAATGGCCGAAGCCGTAATGCCAATGATGATGCTCAATAACCTGGTCGCGCAAACGCGTTTAAGCATTCAGCGTATTTATCAGGTTCTCGCGATGCCGGAGTTATCGCTGCCGCAGTCTGACCGGCAGCCGCAAGAGGCGAGCATTACCTTTGAGCAGGTGAGCTTTCATTATCCGCAAGCGCGTACTGGCGCCGCGTTGCAGGAGGTGAGCTTTCATGTGCCTGCCGGGCAAATTGTGGCGCTGGTCGGGCCAAGCGGCGCCGGAAAAAGCACCGTGGCGCGCTTGCTGCTGCGTTACGCCGACCCGGACAAAGGCCATATCCGTATTGGCGGCGTGGATCTGCGTGATATGCAGACGGACACCCTGATGAAGCAACTCTCGTTTGTGTTTCAGGACAACTTCCTTTTTGCCGACACGATAGCCAATAACATTCGTCTGGGCGCGCCGGATACGCCGCTGGAGGCGGTAATAGCGGCGGCCAGAGTGGCGCAGGCCCATGATTTTATTAGCGCTCTGCCAGAAGGTTACAACACACGAGTCGGGGAACGTGGGGTATTTCTCTCCGGCGGCCAGCGGCAGCGCATTACTATCGCCCGGGCGCTTTTGCAGGATCGCCCCATCCTGGTGCTCGATGAGGCGACGGCGTTTGCTGACCCGGAAAACGAAGCGGCGCTTATCAAGGCGCTCGCGGCGGCCATGCGTGGCCGGACGGTCATCATGGTCGCGCATCGTCTCTCAATGGTGACTCAGGCCGATGTGATATTGCTGTTTTCCGACGGACAGCTCAGGGAAATGGGGAACCATATGCAACTGTTGGCGCAGGGCGGCCTGTATCAACGGCTCTGGCAACACTATCAGCAGGCGCAGCATTGGGTGCCGGGTGGAACACAGGAAGAGGTGGTGGAAAATGAAAGACAATAATCCTGCGGATAACCTGGCCTGGCGCGTCATCTGGCGCCAGCTTATCTCCAGCGTTGGCAGTCAGGCCAGGATGCTGCGACGCAGTATGCTGGTGCTGTTGCTGGCGGCATTCATGCAGGGGATCGCCTTTGCCTGTCTTTATCCGATCATTGATGCGCTGTTACGGGGAGACGCGCCGCAACTTCTTAACTGGGCTATGGCCTTCAGCGTCGCCGCAATTGTGACGCTGGTGCTACGCTGGTATGGCCTGGGCTTTGAATACCGTGGTCATCTGGCGCAGGCCACCCATGAGTTGCGCCTGCGACTTGGCGAGCAGTTACGCCGCGTGCCGCTGGAGAAGCTCCAGCGCGGCAGGGCGGGTGAAATGAACGCCTTGCTGCTGGGCAGCGTGGATGAAAACCTCAATTATGTTATTGCGATAGCCAATATTTTGCTGCTCACCATTGTCACACCGCTGACGGCGTCGCTGGCGACATTGTGGATAGACTGGCGGCTGGGGCTGGTGATGTTGCTGATCTTCCCTCTGCTGGTGCCGTTTTATTACTGGCGCCGCCCGGCGATGCGGCGACAAATGCAGACGCTGGGGGAAGCGCACCAGCGTCTGAGCGGCGATATCGTTGAATTTGCTCAGGGGATGATGGTATTGCGCACCTGCGGCAGCGATGCCGATAAAAGCCGGGCGCTGCTCGCGCATTTCAATGCGCTGGAAAACTTACAGACCCGCACTCACCGTCAGGGCGCTGGCGCGACGATGCTGATCGCCAGCGTCGTGGAGTTGGGCCTACAGGTGGTGGTGTTATCCGGGATCGTCTGGGTAGTGACGGGCACTCTGAACCTCGCCTTTTTGATTGCCGCCGTCGCGATGATTATGCGCTTCGCAGAACCGATGGCGATGTTTATCAGCTACACCTCGGTTGTGGAACTGATCGCCAGCGCCCTGCAACGGATTGAGCGGTTTATGGCGATAGCACCGCTTCCCGTCGCAGAGCAAAGCGAGATGCCGGAACGTTACGATATCCGCTTTGACAACGTCAGCTATCGCTACGAAGAAGGCGACGGCCACGCGCTTAATCATGTTTCTTTGACGTTCCCGGCAGCCAGTATGAGCGCGCTGGTGGGTGCCTCCGGCGCAGGCAAAACTACGGTCACCAAACTGTTAATGCGCTATGCCGATCCGCAGCAAGGGCAGATTTCTATTGGCGGCGTCGATATTCGCCGCCTGACGCCGGAACAGCTCAATAGCCTGATTTCTGTTGTTTTCCAGGATGTCTGGCTGTTTGATGACACGCTGCTGGCGAATATCCGTATCGCGCGCCCACAGGCGACGCGGCAGGAGGTAGAAGAGGCCGCCCGCGCGGCGCAGTGCCTTGAGTTTATTTCCCGTCTTCCGCAAGGCTGGCTGACGCCAATGGGAGAGATGGGCGGCCAGCTATCGGGCGGCGAGCGCCAGCGGATTTCCATTGCCAGAGCGTTATTGAAAAACGCGCCGGTCGTCATTCTCGATGAACCGACTGCCGCGCTGGATATTGAAAGCGAGCTGGCGGTGCAAAAAGCGATCGATAACCTGGTTCACAACCGGACGGTGATTATCATCGCTCACCGTTTATCCACCATCGCCGGGGCCGGAAACATTCTGGTGATGGAAGAGGGACAGGTGGTTGAGCAGGGTACTCATGCGCAATTGCTCTCACATCATGGACGTTATCAGGCGCTGTGGCAGGCGCAAATGGCCGCGCGCGTGTGGCGCGACGACGGGGTTTCCGCGTCTGGAGAGTGGGTGCATGAGTGATGTTCAGTCGAATGTGAAACCGCTGACGTTGACGACCGGGCGGGTGATTTTTGCTATTGCCGGCGTCTATGTGACGCAGAGTCTGGTATCGGCGCTGTCTATGCAGTCCTTACCCGCTCTGGTGCGCGCTGCTGGCGGTTCGCTGGCGCTTGCCGGTGCGACAACCCTGTTTATGCTGCCCTGGGCGCTGAAGTTTATTTGGGCGCCGTGGATCGAGCGCTGGCGGCTTCCGCCCGGTAGCCAGGAACGCCGTTCCCGCATGTTAATCCTGCGTGGTCAGGTCGCGCTAGCGGCGATCCTGACTATTGCCGCAGCGATTGGCTGGTTTGGGCGAGAAGGGGGATTCCCCGATACGCAAATCGTCGCGTTATTTGTTCTGTTTATGGTGGCAGGCACGGTCGCCTCCACCATTGATATCGCCAGCGACGGCTTTTGCGTCGATCAACTGACCCGCACGGGTTACGGCTGGGGAAACAGCGTGCAGGTCGGCGGCAGCTATCTGGGAATGATGTGCGGCGGCGGGGTGTTCCTGATGCTGTCGGCGGCATCCGGCTGGCCTGTCGCCATGCTGATGATGGCGGTGCTGATTATGGCGCTGTCACTCCCGCTGTGGCGCATTACGGAGCCGACGCGAACAGCGACTATCCCGCATGTGCCGGCGTTAGGTTATGCGCTAAGGAGGAAGCAGGCGCGCCTGGGCTTACTGCTGGTATTGATGCTGAATTCAGGCATGCGGTTTGTGCTGCCTCTTCTGGCACCGCTGTTGTTGGATCAGGGGTTGAGCATGTCCGCATTGGGCGCGCTGTTCAGCGGCGGCAATATTGCAGCGGGCATAGCAGGAACGCTGGCCGGCGGATTGCTGATGAAATACACCTCACCCGGCAGAGCGCTGTTGACGGCTTATGGCATCCAGGGGATCGCGCTGCTGGCGGTGGTGATGACGCTCATGATGGCGCCGGGTCATCTGCTGCTGCCGATTCTCCAGTGTCTGGTCATTGTCCAGTCCATTTCGCTGGCCTGCGCGCTGGTCTGTCTTTACGCCACGCTGATGTCGCTTTCATCGCCTTTGCAGGCCGGTGTCGACTTCACCCTCTTTCAATGTACTGACGCGGCACTCGCCATTCTGGCAGGCGTTATCGGTGGCGTTGTTGCTCAACATTTTGGCTATGCGGCCTGCTTCCTGTTTGCCGGGGCATTCACGTTGCTGGCGGCGTGGGTTGCTTATATCCGGCTGCATTCGGCAAGAGAACTGATGACAAGCGCAATTGATTGATCCGGGAATAACACAGAGAGGTAAGGGATGAAAATCAGTGAATTTCTACATCTGGCGTTACCAGAGGAACAATGGCTACCGACGATTTCTGGCGTTTTACGCCAGTTCGCAGAAGAAGAGTGTTATGTCTATGAGCGTCAACCCTGTTGGTATTTAGGCAAAGGGTGCCAGGCACGGCTGCACATTAATGCCGACGGAACGCAGGCGACATTTATTGATGATGCCGGGGAGCAAAAATGGGCGGTGGATTCCATTGCCGACTGCGCGCGTCGTTTTATGGCGCATCCTCAGGTGAAAGGACGTCGGGTATATGGACAGGTTGGGTTCAACTTTGCGGCGCATGCGCGGGGGATTGCCTTTAACGCCGGGGAGTGGCCGCTGCTGACGTTAACCGTTCCCCGTGAAGAACTTATTTTTGAAAAGGGAAATGTCACCGTTTATGCGGACTCCGCCGACGGGTGCCGACGTTTGTGCGAGTGGGTAAAAGAGGCCGGTACAACGACGCAGAACGCACCACTGGCGGTGGATACCGCCCTCAATGGTGAGGCATATAAACAACAGGTTGCGCGCTCCGTTGCGGAGATCCGCCGTGGCGAGTATGTCAAAGTGATTGTCTCGCGCGCCATTCCCCTGCCATCGCGGATTGATATGCCCGCCACGCTGTTATACGGGCGGCAGGCAAACACACCTGTGCGCTCGTTTATGTTCCGTCAGGAAGGACGCGAAGCGCTGGGCTTTAGCCCGGAACTGGTGATGTCAGTGACGGGCAATAAAGTGGTCACTGAACCGCTTGCGGGCACCCGCGATCGCATGGGAAACCCGGAGCATAATAAGGCGAAAGAGGCAGAACTGCTGCACGACAGTAAAGAGGTGCTTGAGCATATCCTTTCTGTCAAAGAAGCTATTGCTGAACTGGAGGCCGTTTGCCAGCCGGGCAGCGTGGTGGTTGAAGATTTAATGTCGGTTCGCCAGCGCGGCAGCGTTCAGCATCTGGGGTCTGGCGTGAGCGGTCAGCTTGCGGAAAACAAGGATGCCTGGGATGCGTTTACCGTGCTGTTTCCGTCGATTACCGCATCAGGTATCCCTAAAAATGCTGCTCTGAACGCGATTATGCAAATTGAGAAGACGCCGCGAGAGCTTTACTCCGGCGCAATCCTGCTGCTGGACGATACGCGCTTTGATGCGGCGCTAGTTCTGCGTTCCGTATTTCAGGATAGCCAGCGCTGCTGGATACAGGCGGGGGCGGGAATCATCGCGCAATCTACGCCGGAACGCGAACTGACAGAAACCCGGGAGAAATTAGCGAGCATTGCGCCCTATTTAATGGTGTAGGAGTAACTGTTTTCTAACCTCACAACCAGACTGTCCAAAGACAATTGAGTCGCTCTTTGATTCCTCTGTGACTCTATTGTCTTCTTTTGGGATAAAATAGGTGTTTTTCGTCATGAAGTTGATAAAAGTTTATATATAACCACCTCCTGTGGAGGTGGTGGTAACTTGCCAGAGTGTGGGATTCGTTAGTATACTATGGGATAAACTTATTTTTACCAATTAAAAAAAGAACAAATAGTACTGCAATGCTTACTGAAAAGTAAGGGGGGGATGAAATAAAAAGTCAGCTGAAAATTGAAGAAAAAACACTATCATTCTACCGAAGCAAGATAACAAGAAAATTTGGCTGTAAAGGGTACATAAGGTTTATGTATCTTTACAGTCTTAATAAAGAAATGGTTGATGAAAGATGTCTCATGCCAAGTATTTAGAAAAAAAGGGGGAGAGGGGATGAAAGCACTCTTTAATTTATCTATTTCCACATACTTAATTTTACTGATCCCCCCCCTCGTCATTGGAATGTTCCTCACACTTATCCAAAAAAATCCTGTCATTGATAAATGTAACATGAATAACAAAATGAATAGCTGAAAATATAGTATAGATAACGATTTTATGAAGTAAAATAATGTTCTTTTGAATTTATTTATTATCTGCTAATTTACTTCCCTGCGCTAAAGTTAGCGCAGGGGAAATTTAAATTATATTTAACTTGCGGATGCGATGTATTTTATTAACCTCTAGCACGGATCAAATATTTTTTTATCTCAAGTAACTCATCACACGAGCTTGAAAATGCCAGAGGCCTAAATCCATTATCCTTTCTTTCAAGAAAACAATTGCAACTTTCGATTAAAAACGCATTGGCTTTCTGTATATTAGACTCCAACAAAGATTCATTATAAAGAAGAATAAAAAAATCATCCTCAGGGTATTGAAAAAGCTTTTTATCCATAATTGACACTCAAAATCTTATATAACACCAGCTATTTATTCTTGCTTAGTCTTAATAATTAGGAACAGAATGAAACTACCGCCCCCCACATAATAAGCCCACCCTAACTCATTATAGGGACTAGCCCCTTCTGAAAATCGGTAGATCTGCTTATCAAGCATATTGCTGACACAGACGTTAAGACGCAAAATTTTATTAGAATCGTAATTAAAGTTAGTTTCCACCGGAGAATAAGCCCCCAGCTCTTTACCTGACAGGCCGCAAGTATCTTCTCTCCGAGTTATCCGGATGAGTAGTGATATTACCATTTTTCCTGTTCATCAACGATGTTTTACTTCACATTGCTGGTATTGTTCTAATTTATCTGGTGTTGATATGCCGTATAGTCAGTCATTATGAGGTTTATGCGGTAATGAACCGTAGACAGACATCATCTAGGGCTGGTAAGTATGAAGATGAGGACTCGGATTTAGCTAACCTTCTCATAAGCAATAGTATGGTTTCTCTGTGGTTAAACGTCATTACATTAGTATTGATTACATTTTTCATTGTAATGATGTATGTGTCAGCCTGAGTTTGTTGTGTTCATATTGGCATTTGGTATATCTGGCCATAGCCACACCAAACCACAAAACGTGTAAAATCAATAACTTAGTGCGCATAATGTACGTTATGTTAAATGCGCACTGTATATATATGGGTCTTCCCCGATCATGGGGGGAAAAATTCGCTCCTACTGTCTTGTTCGGGGTGAAACACTTATATGATAGCAAAAATAAGAATGATACCAAGAACAAATATTGACATATATGCCACAGTACCTGCTGAAAGAAGAAAAGCTATGAACGATGCAGTAATTACTAATGAAAATGATGAACAAAGAGTCATGAATTTAATCTTTGAACGCACTTCTCTTGGTATGTATCCAGTAATTCTGAATGCGTGACAAATATGACAATGATTTTCTTTAATTAAGTTAACGCAACAAAAAGGACATTTCACATCACTTGACATAGTTTTTTAACACTCAATGTTGTGGTAGTTTTTTTTCCATAATCGTCCTTGGCAAGCACTATCATTAACAGAAAAAACTATATTTTTTTGCTCTATAGTTTCAACACCTTCCACTATTAAAAAATTACAATACACCTTTATTTTATTTATTATTTCCATGAGGTTTTTCTTGTTTTGAATTTCCCAGAAATAATCCTTATCTATTTTTACACATTCAAATTTAAATAACTCAATGACTTTTAAACTCGTTAACCCTCCTCCGAAATCATCCAACCACAAAGGCCCCAGCCTAGAAAGTTTTTTCAAATCAGACATACAATTCAAGGACTTAAATTCATGGAAGTTTTCATTAATTTCTAAAGCAATATTATTTTTTCTTTTTATGTGCTCACTTACATATTTGTCGGTCAATATATAATCGCTTATGAGGCTATCTACGTTTAAGGATAGCAATGGAAACTTTAAGTGAAAACCTTCAAGCTTTTCAATTGTCAATAGTTGCTTGTTAAACGCATCAATTATTTCCTTCTCATTTAACGCATCGAAAGAAAACGGCATTTCATTAGCTTGGTAATCATTAGTATTCTTTTTAAATATATTTTTTGTTAAAATCTCCCATGAATGAAGGGAGCCATCTTTTTTGTATGATGGCTCTAAAACAAAGCTAAAGGAGTTTATTTCCACTTTGTTCTTCATTGTTACATAATACCAAGATTAGGAATATTCCCAATCCTGTCATAAATAAAAAAGAAAGAAAAATAGTTTAAAATGATCGATAAAGATCAATTGATAGCCAAAAGCTATCACGTTTAGGCTATCGATCGGTGTATTGAATCGATTGGATGCTAAATCGATTAAAAGAAACAGTGGTTTATTTTTAAATCCTTTAAAATCAATTGAGTAGTAATTGTCTGGAAGGTGGATTGTTGGGGAGCCTGATTTTTATGTTGCTGCTTTCCAGGCAAATTTTAGTTTTTAATGAAAGTTCTAATCAATAACTATCAAAAAAGATATGGTGGGATTATTCAAGTCTTTCAAATCCTGCATGCATGAATATTATCATTAATTTTAAATGTTAAATTCTTTAACTAATCTTCATATGGCGTATTGTTAAACTTTATATGGTGAACTGGTAAGTTTATTTTAAACAATCCGGTTGTGCGTTTAAATGAGGTTGTACAGATATTTAAAATATTTCCGAAAACCGGGGCAGCTACAGTTCCACCAAAGTGGGTTCCGGCGGTAGGATTATTGGTAATGGTCCCAACTTATTGATAGTGTTTTATGTTCAGATAATGCCCGATGACTTTATCATGCAGCTCCACCGATTTTGAGAACGACAGCGACTTCCGTCCCAGCCTTGCCAGATGCTGCCTCAGATTCAGGTTATGCCGCTCAATTCGCTGTGTATATCGCTTGCTGATTACGTGCAGCTTTCCCTTCAGGCGGGATTCATACAGCGGCCAGCCATCCGTCATCCATATCACCACGTCAAAGGGTGACAGCAGGCTCATAAGACGCCCCAGCGTCGCTATAGTGCGTTCACCGAATACGTGCGCAACAACCGTCTTCCGGAGCCTGTCATACGCGTAAAACAGCCAGCGCTGGCGCGATTTAGCCCAGACGTAGCCCCACTGTTCGTCCATTTCCGCGCAGACGATGACGTCACTGCCCGGCTGTATGCGCGAGGTTACCGACTGCGGCCTGAGTTTTTTAAGTGACGTAAAATCGTGTTGAGGCCACCGCCCATAATGCGGGCGGTTGCCCGGCATCCAACGCCATTCATGGCCATATCAATGATTTTCTGGTGCGTACCGGGTTGAGAGGCGGTGTAAGTGAACTGTAGCTGCCATGTTTTACGGCAGTGAGAGCAGAGATAGCGCTGATGTCCGGCAGTACTTTTACCGTTACGCACCACCCCGTCAGTAGCTGAACAGGAGGGACAGCTGATAGAAACAGAAGCCACTGGAGCACCAAAAAAACACCATCATACACTAAATCAGTAAGTTGGCAGCATCACCCTAATGTTGAGCAGTATTTAGTTAGCCAGTCTTGCTTTATAACGCCTTAAAATATTTACTGGATTAACCAGGGCCAGAAAAGTTCCGCCGACTATAAGCGTGGCTCCTGACATTTTCCAGACGTTGAGGCTGTCACCGAGAAATAAAGCACCAAAGAAAATAGCAAATACCGGGCTGAGTAAAGAGTAAGGCATGACCTTGTTCACCGGATATTTTTTTAACAGCCAGTACCACAATGAATAAGCTATAACGGATGATCCTATCGCACTGTAAAAAACACCGAACCAGCCGCGCCAGCTTGCATTCTCAATAGCAGCAAACTGACCCGTTTCAAAAATGAACGATGCCAGCGCAACTAGAGGAATCGCCAGAAAGGAAAGCCATCCCGCCATCGTCAGTGGGTGAATCGGCACTGAGCATTTAACTATGATGTTTGTGAGTGCCCAGCCAGTTGCACTGGTCAGCAGCAATACCATAGCCAGCATTGAGGCGGATGAAGGACTGCCAGCCAGGAAGAACACGCCTGATAATGAAATTGCAATGCCCATTACCTGTATAAAACTCAACTTTTCCTTAAGCACAACGGCGGCCATGATCATTGCGAAGGGCGTACCAAGCTGAACCACGATTGCTGCGGTTCCCGCATCGGTATAACGCGTGCCCACAAACAACAAAGAAAAGTGCATAAACCCAAATGTAAATGCCAGTACCATCAAGGTCTTCAATTGTTCCCTGGTGACTCTGGCAAAAGGAACTACTACTGCGGACACTACTATAAAACGTAGAAATGTCATAAAGAGCGGAGGCAACTCCGTCACGCCCAGCTTGATAGCCACAACATTAAATGCCCAGATTGCAACAACCAGAATGACGATAAAAAAATGACGGAGAGCCACAGACTGTTCCTTACCTGATAACTGCTTTGAGGGTGTCTTCGAACTGGTTAAGCAGCAGATCCGCATTATCCTGATTGAATGTCAGCAGCGGACGAATTTTCAGGCTGTTCTCTCCTTTACCCGTTGTGCTGATAAGAATACGGCGCTCACGCAGTTCACTGACAACTTTACGTGTTAATCCGGTATCTGGCTCTTTAGTGTCAGGATCTTTAACGAACTCAATCGCGTGATAAAGCCCCGCGCCACGTACATCCCCAATCTGGGTATAATTTTCAGCAATCACACGGAAACCATTCAGAAGGTAATCACCCAGAAGGTGTGAATTCTCCATCAGGTTTTTGTTCTGTATTTCGTTCAGTACGGCTTGTGCTGCAGCAATACAGACCGGATTCCCTGCAAAGGTATTGAAATAGCGAACTTTACGGCCAAAATCTGCCAGCAATTCAGGTCTGGCAACAACCGCTGCGATTGGCAGGCCATTACCCATTGGCTTGCCCATAACCACCAGATCAGGGTTAATACCGTGGCGCTGATAACCCCACATATGCGAGCCGGTACGCCCGAAGCCAGGCTGCACTTCATCGGCAATGTAAACGCCGCCGTGCTTGTGCACGACATCAATCGCTTTTTTAAGGAAGCCAGCAGGTGTGGTCAGTAGTCCATCGGTGGAGAAAATGCTGTCTGCAATGAACCCCGCAAATTTGATGCCGTGGCGTGCCATATCTGCAATCGCTGCTTCAATATCATCAGCCAGTCGCTGCGCCACATCCACGCCTTCACCGGCTCGATAGGCGTCAGGAGCACGGACCGTACGAACATGCTGATCAACCGGGACGTATTTACCCATAGTGGTTGAGATAGCTGCCACTGTTGCGGTGATACCGTGATAAGCATAATCAGTCACGATAATGCCGGTACCACCGGTATAGAACTTGGCGATACGCAGGGAAAGGTCAACAGCTTCACTTCCCGTGCAGGTATACATGACGTGGCCGAGCTCAGGCTCAAAGGTATTCAGCAGTTGCTCAGAATAGTTAAGAATGTTTTCGCTCATGTAACGCGTGTGAGTATTGAGCGTGGCAATCTGGCTGGAGACCGCCTCAACCACTGCCGGATTACAGTGGCCGACTGAAGGCACGTTGTTATAGCAGTCGAGATAGGCATTGTCCTCGGCATCATAGAGGAACACGCCTTCGCCACGCACAAACTCAACCGGATGTTCATACATCAGCTTATAGGATGGGCCAAGCAGTGATTCGCGGCGTGACACGATTTCACGTTCACGAGTATTGAGCTCATTCACACGGGCAATATCAAACCCATTCTGCATACCAGCAGTGGGAGAAAATGACTGTGACATAGTTATTCCTTACAGGCTGATTCAATGAGGGAGCGAGTTTCTTCACTCTTCCTGAAGCGGAACCTGTGCTATGTAGCCTCGAAGGTAGGCGAGAGCGCCATCAAGCAAGTGCTCGCCGGTTCCCATCTGATAAGTGGCTCCCACCGCAACATCAATGGCAATCGCTGTGCAGACGGCGTCACCAAAATCAAGAATTGCGGCTATTTCGTCAGTATTTTGTGGATCAACCAGCACGTTGTCGCCGTTCATATCGTTGTGAACAACGCTCTTACGTAACGAGGGAAGAAGTGGCTTAACGCGTGATTCAAAGTTATCCAGACAAAACTCCAGCATGGCACGGCGAGCAGGTGCAACAATCACTTTCATGTATTCGCGCAGCGATGATGCATGTTGAGCATCCCAGAGCAGCACATGATCCTGAGCGGGATGACTGAAATCCAAAAGAGCACTGGTGACGAGCCCAGCCATTCTGCCAAGATTATATTTCTGTACATTAGTCGCAGGTGACTGTGCCATTAGCTTACCTTCAAGATAAGTAACGACTCTGACCGTACGCATTTGCCCCAGGCAATCAAGAATGAGTTCAAAACGACCGTCTGACGTTGCTCTGACCTGTTGAATCGGCAGGCCAGGGGCACGAAGATTGATGTGATGCATCAGCTCAGTCTGGAAATTGCTTACCATCCGTTCTTCACCTGGATGGGCAAATTTAATCGTGAACTTAGCGCCATCCGCGCTTTCAACCAGAAAGTTTTGATCTCTTTCACTACGCAATTTGCGGACTTCACGCGAATGCCGTAGTGCTCAAGAAGAACGTCTGCTGCAAAGTCACAGTCAATATCGCTCTGCTGCGCTGTCAGCGCATTGGTCGCTTCCGCTTCCATTGAAATGTTGTCTGCCATGCCGGTTACCATCAATGAATTGTTAACTGATATATTGGCATATCAGTAAGTTTAAATAAAGCTGTCTTGGCCTGATGCGCTAGTTAAAATGAGCGTTATAAGAAAACAGAATGGCCATGCATTACTATATAAGGGGAAATGCTAATAACAGGGTGATTTATAAGAAGAATTGCGTATGTATACGGATTACTGACCCGCCATTTCGTGATATATTGGCAGACAAATGTGAATCTCACGACAGTGGGCGTTTATGAGGAATTTTAATGAGTTTTCTGTTTTCAGCTGAGATGCTTGATCACCGGTTACCAAAGACTATGCAAATCTTCACTCTGATGCGTGATGCCATTATTGCGATGCGTCTTCCCCCGGTGAAGTGATTCAGGAAAAAGAGATTGCCGCTCAACTCGGCCTCTCGAGAACTCCCGTTCGTGAAGCGCTTCTGGCTCTTGCAAGTCAGAATCTCATCATTGTCAGGCCAAACCAGGGCACTATTGTCAGCCCATCGACATAAAAACTAGTGCTTGACGGTCAGTTCCTGCGTGAATCTCTTGAACCCGGATTGCGAAACTTGCCGCACGGTTCTACCGACCTGAGTATAATATTGAATTTGATGAAATTATTAACCGACA